>UNSJ01000015.1 GCA_900548405.1 Candidatus Gastranaerophilales bacterium
ATGATTACATTATTGAAAACAGCAAGCACTTAAAGGAGATATCAAAGAAGCTTAATAAGCAAGATGAAAACCTTACTAAAATTGTTGTAATACTTGATTTTATCGGACACAAGCCTATTCAAAATATGTATAAAACTTATCAGCAGCTTAAAGGTGTAGAATCTATTTCAATACAGGAATTTAACGAATAAGTTCTTCTACATTAACGTCGATTTTAGGTCCGGGCATATTTTGTTTTAATTTGTAAGTCAGATATTCTTCGCTGTTTGTTTTAAGCATATTTTTATTTCTTAAGAAATTCATAGCTTCTTTCCACGACATTTGGAATAAGTTTTTACTTTCCTGAACAGTTTGCGCAGACGTCATTTTTAATCCGATTTCTGCTCCGTCAGCCATCGCTCTTGTTATTGCAGTAGCCATTTCAGCTTTATTAGTTGTTGACCAATCCTTGTCACCATATTTTTTCTCAAAGAAAGAATTGAACAAATCATTGAATGAATTTCTTGCTGAAATTTTAGCTTTATTTAAGTTCAACTGTGTATTATTTGAAATAATATTGTGTTTTCTCAAGATGTTTTCTGAAAGAACATAGAAAGTATCCATATTCATTGACTCGATTTTTGTTTCTTTGTCAAAGAAGTATTTTTTGAAGTCATTTTCAACCAATTCTGCTGCTTTTTCTTTTGTCATGGCTTGAGGAAGAATTGCATCTTCCAATACTACACTTGTCAAATCTTTGGTGTTGCCGTTTTTAATAAATCCTACAACTTTTAAAGATGCAACAGATTGTTCTTTGCTGAGTTTTATTGTATTACCCGTATCAATCAGTGTAAACAGTTTTCCCTTACCGCTTTTCAGAGCTTCAAGGTTAATAAAGATGTTACCGGGGTGAATATCGGCGTGTACAACTTTTCCGTTTTTATCAACTTTTGAGAATTGTTCTACCTGCAAATCAATATAATTTTTTAAAAGTCTTTTGATTTGAGAAGGTGTCATGTCAAACGCTGCAAATTCAGGCGAGCGTGACTTGATTTTTTGCATTTTTTCTTCAAGTCTTTGGATTTCTTCCTGATACCATATATCATCAGGGTATTTTTTTACCATTTTTCTTGCCCATTTAATATGTCTTTCGCACTCGTAGTAATCAACGAGTGTTTTTACACTTATTCCCGGAGCTTTTTCCATAACGTAAATACCTTGTTTGGCTTCCATAGGAACTACTACGTCTGCTGTTTTTGTATATTTTTTAAGCTCTTTTGCAGCGTTCATTTCATTAACGAAGTCAACCTCTTTTGAAATTCCTTCTGCAAGGTCATTGATATTTCTAATCAAATATTTTTGATTGTCTGTAAGCTTATCTTGAGGAGTATCACCAGTAATAAGTTTAATGAATTTTTCTTTATCTTTCGCAATTTTATCGGCATTTATGCCTTCTTTTAAAACTTTTATACAAACTTCTTTTCCAGATTTGTCTTTTGCAAGATAAGTTTCTGCAATTGTACCGACACCTAGTAATTTTGAAACGGTATAATCATTTGAACCCCACATTTTGTTAATATGTTGTTGCGCTTGTTCAATTGTTCTTGTTGGAGGACAGCTTTCTCTCAAAGCTTCGGAAATCTCATGATAAGGATTGTATCCTGATAAAAATCCGCTGTTTTTAATTTGCAGGAATTTAACCGCAAATATATTTTCATCTGTTAAATTTGTGATATCTGTTTCAAGACTACGACCTTCGATATATTCTTCAGGTTTTAAAATTTTCTTA
This sequence comes from Candidatus Gastranaerophilales bacterium, assembly GCA_900548405.1. GTDB lineage: Bacteria > Cyanobacteriota > Vampirovibrionia > Gastranaerophilales > Gastranaerophilaceae > Stercorousia. Next base: position 1,769 of record UNSJ01000015.1, read on the forward strand.
ATAGATTCTGAACTCAGCATTAAATCTTCAAGTTCCTGATAAGCTGATTTTGATGAAGGAAGATCAGGTAATTGTAATTGCTGACCTTTAAGCTTATCAACAACTTTACCTAGATTTGTATCAAAAACGTGGCTGAAATGAGCTTTTTTAATTGAAGGCAGTGCAATTGCAGCGGCTGTTACGGTGTTAACTGCTGCATTATCTTTCAGTGATTTTGTAAAATCGTTTAATGATTTTTCTTTGCCGTCATTTTTGCTTGATGCATATCTTAAGCCTGTGGTAGCAAGAAGATATGCCGGTACACCTGCTATTCCGCCTGCAAGTGCAGTAAGCGGAGCAAGCATGCCGTTTAATGCGCCTGTTGCAAAGTTTTTCCAATTAGCTTTTCTTCTCGCTTTTCCTGCTTTTTTCTTTTCTGCTTTATATTCTTTTTTATCCGCGAAAGCTTTTTTGTCAACTTTAAATTCTTTAGAGCCTATTCTTTCTGCTTTGCCGTATATCAGTTTCGTGATGCCACCTGCAACAGCAAGAATAGGAAGCATAACAAGCATTGTTTTAGATTTTGATTTTATAATATTTTCAGCTTGAATATATCGTTTATATCTTTTGCTTTCAGGGTATTTTTTTATGTCTTTAATTATTTCAGGCAATGCATCAAGTTCAAGTTGTGCTCTTAATTTTTTTATGTAATTGTTAGCAAGAAAGTATGATGAAATAGTTACAGCACCTGTTGCTATGTCACCTGTTGATTGAACCGCGTTTTCTTGAGAAATTTTATACTGAGAAATCTTCTCTCTTACCTTTTCTTCCTTAATTTCGCCCTTTTCGAATTTATCAATCTCTTTTTCAACGGCTTTTGTTCCTGAACCAAAGTTAGTTTTGTTCTTTAAAAAATTATAGAATTTGCCGACAAGTCCGTTATTTTTCTTGATTTTTACAAATTCATCCCTCACTGAAGATGTTTGTATCTGAGGTTCTCTAGCTGCATGAGCCGTTTGAACAGCTTTATTATCTGCTTGGGGCGTACTAATAAAGTAATTATCCTGTTTATGTTTATTATTTAAAAAATTATCTATGCCTGACATTATTTCCCTACAATATATTTATATTAATATAAAAAGTTTAAGTGGAGTTTAATTGCTATATTAAGAAAGATTATTAAGAAATGTAAATATAAATTTAAAATGCCTGAAACCCCTGTATACTCTTTCATAGGATAGGATAGGATAGGATGCGATGCAAGTACTGTCAAATTTTGCTTTGTTGGTGTTTTTATTAAATAAGGAAGAAATTTGTAAGGAAAAATAATGGGACAATTTTTTAACTCGATTAATGAAGTAAGAAAAAATTATACTAAATATGATGACTGGGAACAAGTTCAGGCTGATGAAAGAGCGAAAAAGGAATATTTGGCTCAAAATCTTGAAATCCCTCAAGATAAAATTGAATTGACCAACAAACGTGCACAAACGGTTGTACGTGCAACAGAGATAATGGATGCGCGTTCTGAAGATAATTGTGAGAATATGGAACAGCTTACAGGCATACTGTCTTCTATTCCTATTTTCGGTCTTGCATTTGCTCAAATTCCTCTTGTAAATTTTGCTGACAGAAAGCTGACTTCTAAAATTAAAGATAAAATGAAAAAGATTGATGAGGAGCTTAAAGGTAAAACTTATGCTGATGAACAAACCAAAATTAAGCTTAAAGAATACAATAAATTGTCTGAGAAAGCTGCAAAAATAAGCCAAAAAGTACAAACACGCGGACCTTTTGTTATGCTGGGCTTGATGCTTGCATCTACAATAGGTATGATTTTGTGGAGTACAACCAAACAAAAAGAAGCATCAAGAATCGGCAGATATCAGGCTAAGCAGAATGAATTAAAAGGTCTTGAAAACTTTGTAATGTATACTCCTGAGCAAATGGAAAAAGCAAAAGAAATTGCTAAGAAAATTCCTGATGAAAAAGAACGCAACAGTATTGCAAAGATGATAAAAGAGCTTAAAGATGTAGCAAAAGATAAAAAGGCATATGAACAATGGCTTGCAGCTAAAGACCCACAAGAAATTGAAAAACTTAAAGCTTTAAATGTAAATTTAAGCGGTGAAAGCCTCCAAAATGCTCAGGAAGATAAAGAACTTATTGTTGATACAGTTAAAGAAATTAATATAAAAGCAGAAGAATATTCAGAAAATCTTGAGAATGCATTTGACACTCTGGGGACAGTTTCCTGGCTTGCAGCAATTCCTTTGGGATTTGGATTAAATAAATTATTAAAAGCTTTTAAAGTCAGTCCTAAAATTAATAAATTAGTATCAATAGCTGTACCTGTTATTACTTCTCTGACAATTTCTATGACAGGTACTGTTGAGCAGAAAACAGCTTCAAGAATAGGAAGATTTAAAGCAAGACAGGATATTATGAAAAATCCTGCAAGATTAATGTATTATTCTGATGAAGATATGAAAAAGGCTGAAAATATCAAAGCTGATAAGCAAAAACAAGGATTATTTGATAAATTAGGCGACAGCTTCTCATTCATCGGCAAATATTTTAAAGATAAAAAAGCTTATAACAAATACAAAAAAACAACTCAAAAAGAAAATGAAAAACTTCAAAAAGCATTTAAAGAAATAAAAATTACCGATGCTCAAAAACTTGAAGCTCAAAACCTTCAAAAAAATGTATTTAGAGCATTTGATGAAATAGATGAAATGTCTCAAAGATATTCTGAAGACGTTGAAGCCGGATGTGATATTGCTAAAGAAATAGGTATGACAGCCTGGTCAATCGGAGCAACTTTAAGTCTTGGGCTGCTTGGTGTGTCAATATTAAAAGGTAAATTCCCGATTGCAAAAATTGGAAATTGGCTTTCCAATATAACTTTTGAAGCAAAGTCGCCAATTAAAAAGGCTGTAAATAATCTTTATTCGGTTGTTAAACAGCAAGATAAAGTTACTGTTCATAAATTCCAAAAAGCTTTAGTAACAGGTGAATTAAAATCTTTCTTAGAATATCCTCAAAATAAAGCATTAAAAGATGCAGCTGAACCTCTTCTGGCAGAATTAGGCAAAATAGGAAATCAAGGGCTAACAGATGCTGTATCTAAGGGAGATAAAGATATTTCAAAGGTGTATTCAGAACTTTTGAAAAAACACTTTAAACAAACACCTGTGGCTAAATGGACAAGGAATATGATTTCTCAATGCACAAAACTTTGGGCTAAATCAAAGGCAAATAAAGCAGGGGCTGAAATTCCTAAAGAAATTCAAGAACAACTCGGTATGAACTTTAATTATAAGAATTATAAAACCTTAATTAATACAGGAGCTGTTGCAGGTATTCCTATTTTAGGCGTAATAATAGGTATTCCTTATACATTTAATGCCTGGCTGACAAGTATTCAGAAAAAAGCAGGTAAAATAGGTATTATGAAAGCTATGGATAAGATAGATGATCCGAGAGTTTTTGTTTCGGAACATACTCCGCAAGAAGCTCAAGAAAAAACGAAAAACACTTTAGAAAATAATGAATCTAATCTTTTGAAAAAGCTTACAAAATAATTTTTTAGTAATTATAAACAGGAATTTCTATTTCAAATTCAGTAACATCTGATGTGGACTTATTTAATTTTAGTGTTGCTTCCTGTGCTTTTAAATTATTCAAGCAAATATGCAGACCTAAACCGCTTCCGGTAGATTTTGTAGTATAACCTTCTTCGAATATTGCCTGTTGTTTTGCCTTTGATATCGGTTCTCCGTTATTTGAAAATCTTATTCTTGCAATTTCCTTTTTTACATCAGCTTCAATATGAATTTTGCCTTTTTTATCAATAGCTTCTATTGCATTTTTTATTATATTTACAATACAGGCTAAAAATTTGTTTTCATCAATCAAAACAGGTGCAGTGCATTTTAAATTGCAGCTGATTTTAATGTCTTTATCGTGAATATAAACTGTTGACAGCTGAATCCCTTCTTCAACAATAGACTTTAAGTCACATACTTTTTTTTCATAATTATTTAAAGATTTTAAATCTAAAAGGGAATTGCTCATTATCTTTAATGACTTTTTAATGCAATTTATAGCATTATCAATTGATTGATTTTCAATACCTTCATTTTCTAAATTTTTTTTGATAATTTGTGTGTATAATTCACAAATAGATAAATGATTTCTTATTTCATGTGCTATGCATCTGGACTGTTCAAAAACGATATTTGAGTTATTCATCTCACCTCTCTTTAAAAACAAAGGCTCAGCAGTCAGCCGAACCTTTATGTCTTTCAGATTTTATTAATTAAACTGCCATTTTAGTTCGTCTTCTGTTTCCAAAACCGTTGTTTAATGCGTAAAGAACCGCTTGTGTTCTGTCATTAACCTGTAATTTTTGGAATATATTATTTACGTGTGTCTTAACAGTAGTTTCTGATATAAACAGTTTACCTGCAATACCCTTGTAGTTATTACCCTGTGTGAGTAATTCCAAAACTTCTTCCTCTCTTGCAGTAAGATAGGTGAGTAAGTTTTCTTCTGATGAATTTTCTGCTTCGTTTTTGAAAGAGCGTTGGAAATATTCAAAGAATCTTGATGTTAATGCCGTAGGAAGATAAATTTTGCCTGCTGCAACTTCGTCCATTGCATAGATTAGTTGAGCTGATGCCATAGTTTTAAGGACATAGCCTTTAGCACCTATTTTCATTGCGCGGAAGATTAAATCTGCATCGTCATAACCGCTTAATGCGATAATTTTAATGCCCAATTCAAGTTTTTCGATTTCCTGAATTGCTTGTAAACCGTCTTTTTCTGGCATATTAATATCCATTAAGATTAAATCGGGGCGATATTTTTTAGCAAGGTTGATTCCGATATTTGCGCTTGTTGTTGCACCTACTACATCAAAACTGCTTTCAAGTGTGATTAATTCTTTTATGCCTCTCAAGTGATCAGCGTTGTCATCAATTAATAATACTCTTGATTTTCTTTTAAACTCTCTCATTTTTAATCTCCCTATCGGTTCCCTCTACATTGTATATACTACAACTTTTAGAGGGGCTGCCACATCCATGCTTGGAATGATATTACTTCTGTAAGAGTTTGAGATAACGCTCTAAATCTTTGGATTGATAAAAAGCCTCAACCATGCTCTACACCATGCTTTTCGAGTTTGCAGCCGCATGGTCGATTTTTTTATGTATTAATCTTTTTGAACTAATCTTGATGTGGTATAATTTTAACATTAGGGAGATATGTACATGGAAATATTAGTATTTTTAGTTGGTTTTTTAGCAGGGGCTTTATGCGTTTATATCCCGTTTATGCTGATAAACAAAAACAATAAATCTAATCAAGAGTTAATGTTTGAACAGATGAAAATGTATTTTGAAAATACTGCAAATAAGATTTTTAAAGAAAGTTCTTCTGAACTTACTGAACATAATAAAGAGAAACTTGAAGAATTTTTTAAGCGTTTCAGAGAACGCATCGAAGACTTTGAAAAACGTGCAGAGGAAAACTTTAAGTATGAAGCTGAAAATTTTACAAAGTTTGACTTAAATATTAAAAATTTTCTTGAAACGGGTAATAAAATATCACACGATGCAAATTCTCTTGTAAATGTAATGCGTGCTGATAACAGAACCGCAGGCAGATGGGGCGAAATTGTTCTTGAAAGAGTTCTGGAGGCATCAGGTCTTCGTAAAGATGAAGAATATAAAATTCAAATGGGAACTGCTGAAGGACGTCCTGATGCAACGGTTTTTCTTCCTGAAGGCAGATGCATTTATATAGACAGCAAAACATCTTTTGCGGCTTGGGACGGTTATGTAAATTCTGAAGATGAAACAGAAAAGCAAATACATTTAAGACAGTTTGTCGATTCTACAAAGGCTCATATAACAGGATTATCAAAGCGTGATTATTCTGTTGAAGATGCTTCTCCCGATTATGTTTTAATGTTTATTCCTATTGAAAGCTGTTATTCAATGATGTTTTGTGATGACTGTGCATTATGGGATTTTGCCTGGAAAAATAAGGTTATGCCTGTTTCCCCGTCAACATTACTTGCAGCCTTAAAAATTATTAATTCTTTCCACGTTGTTGACAGGCAGAATAAAAATGTTCTTGAAATGGCAAGACTTTGTACAAGTGTTCACGATAAGTTTGCAGCACTGTTGGCAGAACTTTTGAAAATTCGCGACAACTTGAATACTTCTTTGAAAAAATTAAACGGTTCAGGCAACATAATTAATCAGATTTCAAAGCTGGAAAAACTCGGTTGCGTTTATACAAAAGAATTACCTGAACTTCCTGAAGAAATTTTGCAAGACTTATAATATTAAACCTTACGACACTATTCTTATAAGGCTTGATTTTATTTTACCGTAGTGATAATATCTTTGTTAATATGATAGAAAAACCTAAAACTGCTAAAGACAGAATTATTTTAGCATTAGATGTTGACAATTTAAATGAAGCTGAGGCTCTGGTTAGAGAGTTAAAGGATTATGTCGGTTATTTCAAGGTGGGCTTGCCTTTAATTGTTAACTACGGATTTGAAGCTTTCAGACTGTTGGAAGAACATGGGGCAAAGTGTTATTATGACTGTAAATTCCATGATATTCCTCATACCGTTCAAAAAGCTTGTATAAGTTTAGTAAAAAACAATATTGATTTTTTTAATGTGCACATTCAAGGCGGATCCAAAATGACATCCTCTGTTGTAAAGGCTTCGCGTGCGGCGGCTAAATCTATGGGAATTGAACCTCCTACAATTCTGGGTGTAACACTACTTTCAAGTTTTGGTCAAAGAACATTAACAACAGAGCTTTGTGTTGATAAAAGTATTGAAGATTATGTGCTTCAATTGGCAAAAGTCGCATCTGAAAGCGGATTAGACGGAGTTGTTGCAAGTGCTGAGGATGCAAAAAGAATAAGAAAAGAACTTGGTGAAGATTTCTTGATTTTATGTCCTGCAACTCGCCCTACCTGGGCATCTGTTAATGATCAGGTAAGAGTTGATACTCCTCATCATGCAATTATGGCTGGTGTGGATTTTATGGTTGTCGGAAGACCTATTACTGCTGCGGATGATAAAGTTGCAGCTGCAAAATTGATTATCGATGAAATTGATACGGCTTTGCAAGAGAAAAATGTAGCTGTTTAATTTATTGTACTCATTTTTTTCGAAAGTATATATTTTCTTTTTTGCGGTGTGTATAAAAAGATATAGTAGACTTCTCCGTCAGATGTAATTTTTATGGAATTATGTCTGTCAGTTCTGTATACATCCGTGTTTCTTAACATATCTAAAGTTCCTTTATTTGGATGTCCGAATGCATTTGGTCCTGTTGAAATTATTGAGGTTTGTGTATTCAGATGCTTAAGCATATTATTGTCAACGACATGCGGACCTCCGTGGTGTCCGACCTTTAATACTTCTACGTTATGCGGAATATCTTGTTTGATGCTGCTGAAAGCCTTTACGCCAGCATCACCCGTGAAAAGCATATCAAAATCTTTGTAGCTCAAAAGTGTAATAATTGATTTTTCATTGTCTTCTTGTTCATCGGCAATATATGTTTGCATATTTAAATCATTTTCAAGATATATCGTACTGTTATTTTCGGGAATTTTAACCGGAATTTTCAATTCTCTAACTGTTTTGTAAATATTTATTGATGTCATTGTTTTGTCTTTAAAGGAGTTAATATAAACCTGTTTGACTTTAAGGTTTTTCATAATATCAACAGCTCCGCCCGAATGGTCATTATCAAAGTGAGTGATAATTAATCCTTCTATATTTTTAATTCCTCTGTCTTTTAAATATTTTATAATTATTGAATTTGCCTGGGCTTTGCTTCCTTTGTAGCCTGCTCTGCCGGTATCTATAATAAAGTATTTATTTTTAGGCGTTTTAATAAGAAAACAATCGGCATTTTGCACATCAAATGTAATTATGTTCAGTTCTTTTGACGGAAGTGAAATTGTGGAAAAACAAAGGATTAGAGCAAGTGCTGCACAAAATGTGATAAGTCTTTTTGAAAATCCTGTTTTAATAGCAAGAGTTAATAAAAGAATTATGGTGTAGTATATAATAACCTGAACAATGCTCGGGTGAGTTGTTGTAATAAGTGAATTCGGAAGATTTGCAAAGAAATTTGAGATGAAAACAAGAATATGTAGTACATAATTTAGTATAAAATCTATAACCATACATATTCCGTCAGTGTACGGTGAAAAAATTGCAATAATAGAACTTACGAATCCTCCAAAACTGATTACGCTTAAGAAAGGCATACTCAAAACGTTTGCAAATACAGAATAAAGGCTTATTGTGTTAAAATAAAACATTTGAATAGGCGCAACCCAAATTTGTGCAACAATAGGTATCAAAATTGCTCCGGTAAGCCAGTTTGGTATTGGAAGTTCTTTATATCTTTCAAAGATTACATTTGCAGTGGTTAAAAGTCCAAAAGTAACTATGAATGATAATTGAAAGCCGACATCGTTTATAAAAGCAGGGTTATAAATAAGCATTATCATTGCAACAACAGAAAGCAGCGAAACACTATGTGCATCTCTGTCAATTAATTTACCCGTTAAAATAAGTAAAAGCATTAACGCAGCACGGATTACCGAAGCTCCAAGTCCTGTCATCATTGTGTAAATTATTATAATTCCCATACCTGTTAAAACAGTAAACTTAAAAGGAGCACGAATACGTTTTAGAAAAAATACCCAAAAACCGTAAATAAAAGCCACATTCATTCCTGATGCTGCAAGTATATGCAAAAGACCTGAATTTACAAATGAGGCTTTGATATAATCTGGAGGAGCAACAGCATCATCGCCAAATACTATTCCTCCTAAAATTTCCAAATTAGGTGATTTCAAATATTTAGCATGAACATTTACTATCTTATCCCGCAGGTTATTTAAGTTTTGTAGGAACTTCCATTTAAAAGTCAGTTTAGATTTTATTATTTGGGCATTGTCACTGTAAAATACCGTGAAAGTGTCAAAGTTTCTCAAATATTTTCCGTAATCAAATTGTGATGGGTTGCTGGCTTTAAAAGGCGCCCTTAATTTACCTGTAAGCTGATAAAAGTTTCCTATTTTATATTGAGAAAAGTCTTCATCTGTAAGTGTAACCAATGTTTTGCCATTTACATTTTCGCCGTTAATTTTTTCTGCTTTTAAAAAGAATTTTGTTTTATCAGGAGTATTGCTGTTAGGAATTGTTATTATCTGACCTTCAATTGTTGCTTCTGTTGGAGCAAAAGGCAAAAGACCGTCAGTTGTATGTATTCTTAAATATGAATTAAAGAAACCGAAGTAAAATATAAATATCCAAAACAGAACATATTTTGGTGAGAGATAATTTTTAATAACAGCAATTATGCCGAGTAAACTTAAAAGCGCGGAACATAAAATTGCATTGTCATTAAAATATGCAAGTATACCTGACATAAATATAATTGCAGTAATAAACATTACGGCATTTTTATTTTGTAATGAAGTATTTATTGCATTTCTAATCATTAAAAATATAATATATCAAAATAATGTAACGCGTTGTAAAAACTTCAAAAAAAACGGGAACCATTTTCCCGTTTTTTCTATTATTTAAATATCCACCAGCCTTTACGCTTTTGCGAAGGTTGAATTTGAGGCTGAGGCTGATACATTTGTCGTCCTCTTATAGGAGAGTGGGAAGCAAATACGCTTGTAGAAAGAGTATTTGCATATTTGTTATTAAGGTGTGCATAGTCAAATAATATTACGCCGTTTGCATTTACTTTTCTTGCTTCATGAATTTGTCTGATTAAATCTTCATCAGTCCCGCTCATAAATGTAACAAACAAACCTGCATAAAAGTCTGTATTTGGAGATTTAACTTTTAAAACATCCTGCATCATTTGATTAGCCATTTTGGAATCACAGGTTAAAAATAATGGTGTGAAAGCATTTAAGTAATTGCGGGTTGTCCAGGTTTTCCAATCTTGCTGTTTATTATCAAGAGCAGCTTGTCTGTCAGGGAAAATTACCGCACTTATATAAGTGTTTGTTCTTCTGCCTTGATCACCAATCTTTTTAACCATATTGGTTACTTTTTCGCGTCTGTAATTATTCCATTCAAGCCATAGAGGATCTGATTTTACCAAATCAATAGGATCTACTCCAAAAATATTTTTGAAATCATTTCTTGCATATTCCGTGTAGCCCCAGCTTGACATTTCATTTGTTCCGACTGTGTTCGGGTATCTTATGTAATCAAGATTAATTCCGTCAGGTTTGTATCTTGTAATTATTTCTTCTGTAAGCTTTGTTATAAAATCCTGAACATAAGGGTTTGCGGGATCTAAGAAGTAACCGTTATGTTCTGATGTTGATTTTGATGGCAGAGTTGAGGCATAATCTTTTTTTGTTTTATTTCCCCAGGAAGGATTTTTAGCAAGTATACTGTTTGGATTATCATTTGGTGATTGATTGCCTGCATAGAAAGTTTCAAACCATGTATGAACTTTTATACCGCGTTTATGTGCTTCTCTTATCCAGATTTCCAAAGGGTCGATTCCTGCAAATTTTTCATATTGTGTTGTAAAGCCATATGCGGCCATAGTTTTACTCGGGAAAATTGTTTTACCGTGAAAATATGTTTCTATAAATACATTATCAATTCCTGTTTGCTGCAATCTGTTTAATGTTGCAATAATTTCTGCTTCGCTTGTTTCTGTCGGTCTTAACCAAACACCTTTCAGCTCACCTTTTTTATATGGAACAACACTTTTTATTGCATCATTAGATGCTTCTATTGCCAGTTTAGAATATTTTTGTACTTCATCCGGATTTTTTCTTGCTTTTTTTAAGTAATCCTTTGCATCGTTTATATAACTGTTTGGAAGTTTCCAGTTGTAATCGGGGCTTAATGCACGATAATAGCTCAGCATCTGTTCGGCTTCTGATATTTTCTTTTCTGATTCAAAGATGTAGCTTTCTGAAGTTGTATATGTATAAACTAAGTTTGCTGTTCTGTCTATATATATTTTTGTTCCTACTTTTATACTTGAATTCATCCAGGTTTTAGCTTTTCCATGACCGCTTATAACAATACCGTTTGGAGGAATAAGAGAATCCGCACCGGAAAGTTCTGTTACTGTATTGCCTTCCACAACAGCTTCCGCACCAAATTCATTTGTATTTGTACGGGGACCGTAATTTGATGTATAAATTACTAACTGGTTAATGCCTCTGGCACCCGGAAGGTAACTGCCAGTTCTGTTTGTGAACGCAGTCGGATCAATGGCATTAATCCAAGCTTTTGTATAGCTGAAGACTACTTCACCCTTTGCAGGTTCATAGGGTTTAAAAACCGGAGCCGTTTCTTCAGGGATTATGAGATTCATCTCGGAATTATCAAGACACGTCGAAGGCTCTGTTACAACCGGCATAGTCTGCTCCATTGCAGCAGGTCTTTTTCTGGCTGTCAGCATCGGTGATATCTCATCAGCCATACAGTTTACAGCTGTTAGCGCTATTACTGCAAATGCTGTTATAATATGTTTAAGTCTCATTTTCCTCCTACTCCCTGATAAAATGATAATATTCCGATTTGTCGTAATTTAACTCGTTTAATGATTGTATTTTTTGTCGTAGTTCAACATTGTTCGGGTTCATTGAATATGATACCTCATAAAACTTTTTTGCGTTAACTAAATCTGCAAATTTTTCATAAATTGTTGCAAGTCTTAAATTTAAATCGTAACGATTGTTTAAACCGTTGTTGTATGCAATGTTATAATAACGCAAGGCTCTTTTGTAATCGTTTCTTTTAAAATAAAATTCGCCAAAATAAAAATTGGCATAAGGGTTATTTACATCAAGGTTTGAAGCCTTGTAAAAATATTCCTTTGCCAATCTGTTATTATTTTTTTCATCATAGATACGTGCAAGTTGTATATAAGGTGTAATCTGTGAGTAATCAATTTTGGTTAGAAGATAGTATTTGCTCATAGCCGCATTTAAGTATTGTTCTTTAAACAGTTCATCAGATGAAGTGATGAATTTCTCAAAATATTCATCAGCTTCTTTTTGTATAGCAGCGGCATTTAATTTTGAATAATCAAATAAAACAGAATTGTACTCTAAATACCCTGATTGAGCAGCATAAGAATGACTGCAAGAGAGTATTAATAAAGTTATAAACAGAGCGGATACTTTATTAAAAACTCTATAAATCTTCATAGCTTGGAGCGGTATGAATTTCATGATTCATAAATGAATGATCATCAAGTGCAGGATCAACATACATCACAAATTTTCTAAACCATTTTACAAACGGTTGATTATAATATTCTTTTTCAACAGGTTCTGTCATAGGTTCACCGTTAACTTGAGCCTTTGCTTTGTTTACAACATTTATAGTTGATTGAGAATAACCGTGATTTCTTAAATAAGCATCGCTTGCAGTATCATCGACGGTTAATTCGGCAGCAGCCGGGAGTGCTATAAAACCTATTAAACTTAAAATAAATAAAACTTTTTTCATTTCCACCTCTGTTTATAACATTATATTATTTTTCATGAGTAGTTACAAGATTATTATAATTTCTTTACATAAATAAATCATATATTATTTGGATGATTTTGTTATAATTTCTTCTAACTTTTCAAGCAGCTGATCTTCCGGTACTTTTGCTATAATTTCGCCTTTTTTGAAAATGTAGCCTTCATTGATGCCGCCTGCAATTCCATAGTCAGCGTGTTTTGCTTCACCGGGACCGTTTACGGCGCATCCCATTGTGGCAATGGTTATAGGTTCTTTAATATTTTTAAATCTTTCTTCAACTTTTTTTGCAAGTCCGATTAAGTCAATTTGAGTTCTACCGCATGTCGGACAGGATACAAAGTTAACACCTTTTTCTCTCAAGCCTAAACTTTTTAAAATTTCAAATCCTGCTGTTACTTCTTCAACGGGGTTTTCAGTTAAGGAAACTCTTATTGTATCACCTATTCCTTCTGCCAATAGTGTTCCTAAACCTACTGATGATTTTATCAATCCGCCTCTTAATGTTCCTGCCTCTGTAACACCTAAGTGCAGAGGGTAAGGTATTTTTTCTGCAATTGAGCGATAAGCTTCAATTGTAGTTAATACATCGGAAGATTTTAAAGATACTTTAATAAGGTCAAAGTCAAGGTCTTCTAATATTTTTATATGTCCAAGTGCGCTTAATACCATTTTTTCTGATAACGGTATATTTTTATCTTGCAGTTCTTTTTCTAAAGAGCCTGCATTTACACCTATTCTTATAGGTATCTGCTGATGTTTTGCAAGAGTTACAACTTTTTCTACATTTTCTTTTTTTCCAATGTTGCCGGGGTTTAAACGTAATGCGTTTATTCCGTTATTTATACATTGGATTGCAAGCCTGTAATCAAAGTGTATATCTGCAATTAAAGGTACAGGTGATTTTTTTACAATTTCTTTTACGGCATCAGCCGCATCTTTATTTAATACAGCAAGTCTGACAAGTTCGCATCCTTTATCGGCCATCTCGTTAATTTGGGTTAAAGTGGCCTGTACATCGCGGGTATCGGTGTTGCACATTGATTGAACGCTGATTAATGAATTACCGCCTATTTTTACATTTCCGATTGTTAACTCTTTTGATTTTCTTCTTTTTATCATATTATTATTTTATCACAAAGAAGATATTCGGAGGTTAATTATGAAAATCGCGGTAATTTCTGATATTCACGGTAATTTTCAGGCTCTTGACAGTGTTTTAGATGACATGAGAAAAAATCATGCAGAACAAGTTTTTTGTCTTGGAGATTTGGCAATGGCAGGACCGCAGCCCAGACTTATCATTGATTTGATATCGAAAAAATCTGATTGGGTTGTTATACAGGGGAATACCGATAAGATGATTGCTGATTTTTCTCCTGAAATCATGGAAAATGTTAAAAAAAGTTTTCCTATAATGGCAAATGCGCTTGCTGATGATGTTTATTTTATCGAGGATGAAATGAAGCAGTATCTTAAAAATTTACCTGCGCAAAAAGAAGTAGAAGTTGAAGGTGTAAAAGTTCTCCTTGTGCACGGTTCTCCCAGACGCAATAATGAAGACATATTACCAGACCTTCCTATAAAAAAAGTTGAGGAAATGATTGAAGGGACAAATGCGGACGTTATATTCTGCGGTCATACTCATATTCCTTGCGGTTATCAGACAAGCAGAAAGCAGACAATAGTTAATGTCGGAAGTGTAGGTCGTCCGTTCACGGAGGATCCTAAAGCCTGTTATGTATTAGCAGAATTTCAGGATGGAGGTTTCTCTATTGAACACAGATTTGTTGACTATGACAGAGAAATGGCAGCAAATATTTTACGGTCCAGAGATTTTGAAGGATCCGATAAATTAGCTCAAATGCTTATAAGTCCTTCTTCAAGACACCTTTAATTCTTTTGATGCATAGTTGATTAATTCCGGGATAATTTCTTCATAAGCAGCCACATCTTTTACTTTTGTTTTTAACTGGTTGTCTTCAAAGATTTGTCCTGAATTGCTTATTGCACAGTTTAAGTGTTTTGTCATGTTATTTTTTGCATAACTTGCATATTGAACATAGAGAACTCTGTTTTCAGGGTTATTTCTTGATGCAATTGCAGTTACGTGAAAAGTTTGAATGTCAGGTTTATCAAACTTATATAGTTTGTTTAACTGCAATTTTTGTGCAAATTCTCTGACAAGTTCTGCATTTTCTGATGACAATTTAACCTTAGGAACTTTTACTCCCGTAAAACTTACACTGTCACAAGACTGTGTAAACTGTGCTCTTGGCTGAGCCGAATTTGTATTGTAATTTTTTTGTATTAAAGTATTTCGGGTAAAACTTATATTTCGAACAGCGCTAATCATGCTTCTAGCCTTTCTTAATTTAGGGTTATTTTATATTAAATCGTAAAAAAAATATTTTTTGCTATATATATTTTAAAAAGTTTACAAATCTATTTAAATATACCTGATTTTGCGAAAAATTTTGTTTGTGATAATATTCTTTTATATAAGGAAGTTATTTTATGTATATTAATAAAGAACAATTAGTTTCTTATATTAAAAAATTGTATGAACCAAAAGTTTTGGTTATCGGTGATTTAGCTATTGATGAAATGATTTACGGTGATGCGGAAAGAATTTCAAGAGAAGCACCCGTATTAATTTTACTTCATTCTAATACGCAGTTAATCCTCGGAGCTGCTTCTAATGCTGCACATAACGTTTCAACATTAAATAACGGTAAAGTCAGTGTAATAGGGGTATGCGGGGATGACTTCCAGGCAGGTCAGCTTAGAGAAACTTTTGAAAAAGCAAATGTAAACTGCGGAAGACTTGTGGTTGATCCTTCAAGAAAAACTACTACTAAAACCCGTATTTCAGGCTCTATTACAACTTCAATCACACAACAGATTGTTCGTATTGACAGACAGACAAATGCTTTTTTAAGCCCTGAAATAGAAGAAGAAGTTTTAAAACAGATAGAAAGAGCTGTTCCGGAACATGATGCAATAATTTTATCTAACTATCATATAGGTACGTTAACACCAAGAATCATTCAGGAAACTATAAGACTTGCTAACCAACATAATAAAGTTATAGTCGTCGATGCTCAAAAAGAGCTTGATACATATAAAAATATTACTTCTATGACACCTAACCTTCCTGATACGCAAAAATCAGTAGGCTTCTTTATTAATAGTGAGGAAGATTTAAAGCTTGCAGGTGATAAGTTGTTAAATGAAACTAATGCAAAATCAATTTTGATTACCTGCGGTGCAGATGGTATGTTCGTTACAAGACCTAACGGTAATTATACTAAAATCCCTGTTTTCAATAAATCTGAAGTTTTTGATGTTACAGGTGCGGGAGATACAGTTACTGCTGTTTATACACTTGCTTTGGCGGCAGGTGCGGATCCTGCTTATGCTGCTATTATCGGAAACATTGCAGCAAGTATTGTAGTAAGACAATTCGGCTGTGCTACAACTACTGTTGACGAAATCTTGGATGCAGTTGAAAAATTGTAATCCGAATTTAAATAAATTTATGGAGAGTTTTTATGAACAAATTTTTAGAGCTTTTAAAGAAAATTAAACCGGTTGATTTAATTGTTATTGTCGGTATTATTATTGCTTTAATCGTAGGATTTTTTACTTACAAAAATTTCAGGCAAACTGCTGCAAAACAAATTGAAGCAACTTCTAAAATATCTTTTCAGGTATTTATCAGAGGAGTTACACTTACCGGAAATGAAATTCCTTTAAAAGCAAACGATAAAACTTTTATAAGTATCAGAAATGTTCCTTACACAGATTTAGATATTCTGGATGTGAAAGCTGACAGAAAAAAAGTTGTTTTGCCTGTAATCAATAATAAAAAAGTTTTGGTTGTTGATGATGTTTCACAGGCTCATATGTATGATGTTATCGTAACTTTAACGGATACTGCAAAAATTACTAAAGACGGCGCAGTTGTGGGCGGTAACAAAATTAAAATGGGACTTCCTATTACTTTAGAAGGAAAAGATTACAAGTTTACAGGCACAGTGTCAGATTTAAAAGTAATGCCTGTAACAAATGATGATAAATTTCATAATTCAATAAACACAAATGACGATGTTCAATAATATTTTAAAATTTACTCAGAAAAAATCAGAATATTTATATAAAAACAGCTTGTTTTTACAACACATAGACAAACTTATTTTGGTTTCGATAATTTCCGTATTTTTTGCTTCAACTGTTATGTCATCCGATGTAATAGGATTTATTGCGCTTATAACAGTATTTTTAACTGTTATTAAAATATTAACCAAACCGGGTGAAAGATTATCTTCCCAAACTTTTGAATTATGGCTCTTAGCTTATTTTATGATTGTAATTATAAGCCTTGCAGGTTCAACATTATTTCATTTAAGTTTAAAGGGCTTTTTAAAAACATTTACTTATTTGGGATTTTATTTTTCACTGGTGCAATATTTGAAAAATAATAAATCTAAAATTCCTTTAATACTTGCTTCAATTGGAGTGTGTATAAGTTTTGAAGCAATTGCAGGATTTTTGCAGAATTTTGCTCATGTTGAAGAAATTTCTACCTGGCAGGATGTTTCATCTTTAAATCCTGAAGAAGTAATGACAAGGGTTTACGGTACTTTAAAACCTTATAATCCTAATCTTTTAGGCGGCTATTTTGTTGCAGGAATTCCTGATGTATACGGTTTGGCGGCAGATTTTCTTACCGTTAAAAAATATAAATTTGCCTCAGTAAGTTTGGCGCTTGCGCTGCTTGCCACAATAACCTTGTTTTTAACAGGATGCAGAGGCTCTTATATAGGTATGATGGTGATTATTACAGGTATGTTTGCAGTGTCTGCAAAATATTTATGGCAGAATTATAAAAAAATATATTTGTCGGTTGTCGGAGGAGTTGTGGCTTTTGCAACAGCAGCTTTGCTTTTGGTTTCATCTTTAAGAGCAAGGGTTTTATCTATTTTTGCAATGAGGCAGGATTCTTCAAATTCTTTCAGGTTTAATGTTTATCATTCTTCTGTCGAAATGTTTAAAGATAACTGGCTTTTGGGTATTGGGGTTGGTAACCAAAATTTCAGAGAAATATATGGTCTTTATATGAAAACAGGCTTCGATGCTTTAAGTGCATATAACATTTTTCTTGAAATAGGAGTTGAAAGCGGCGTGTTTGCTTTAATTGCATTTGTGGGATTTTTAATCACACTAATAAAAAATTCTGTTAATTTTATATTAAAATCAGCAGAAACAAAAGATGTAATAATTGTTTCTGCCGCTTTAATTTCAATATGTGCAGTAAGTATTCATGGTCTGGTTGATACTGTATTTTTCAGACCGCAGATACAGTTTATTTTCTGGACAATGGCTGCTATTGCCGGAACTATGATTTCTACCAGGGATAGTCATCTTTAATTTCCCAGCCGTCTGCCATAATTAATGCAGAACACCATATCCCTTTTCTTTGGGCGTTGCAGGCGTATTCATTTGTGCCTTTCAATTTATCTCTGTCAAGTGTATCATATTTTTGTGCACTTATACCTCCGTCTTTGTAACCGTATGGTACAAGCCCGTCAGGCGCAATAATTGAAAATACAAAAAAATCTTTTCCTAATTTATTTGGTCTTTTAAACCCGTTTATATCAACTGTGATTGATTTATATTTTGTTTGACCTGGATGTGACATAATTCCCATTATATAGCCGTTGCTTAAATATACGTAGTAACTGTCATTTTGAGTACACCAAACTTCTGAGGAACATTCATTATCATTCATATTTGTAACAATATATTCTTTTTTGAACTCTGAATTTGGCAGTTCTTTATTTTTAATAAAATAATCCTTCAAGTAAGTATTATAAAAATCAGTTCCGCTTAAAGTAAAATCCCAGCCTGAAATATCCCCATTTTGAATTTGTGATAGCTTTACAGCTTGGGAAATTTCGCTGTAAGCCTTTTTTAACTGAGTCACCGTAACTTTTTTCTGATGGTTTGAAATAAGTCCTGGAATAGTCAGTGCTGCAACCACACCAATTATCCCAAGAGTAATCAAAACCTCTGCCAGAGTAAAACCTGAGAAATTCGTAAAAGCCCCAAAATGGCTGGTCAAGCTACTTGGCTTGCGGGGGGGGGGCAACCCTTAATGCTTTGAATATTCATAACTTCAGCCTCCTTTTTTTCTAATTTATGAATAGCTTCTTGTCTTTTTTATTATTTACTATATTGTACTGTTTGTCAATATAAAAGGTTTTTATTAAGCTTATATAAAGGCATGGAAAAGGTGTGCTAAACTAGTATAAGAGGGTAAGATACTTAAATTAAAACTATAAACAAATATAGCAAAAAGAAGGAGATTATTATGATACCTATTATTGATTCAAAACGTCAGTATGCATCTATCGGTGCAGAAGTTGAAAAAGCTGTTTGCGATGTATTGCGTTCCGGCTCTTATATTTTAGGACCTAATACTAAAGCTTTAGAACAAGAATTAGCAGATTTTTACGGATGTAAATATACTGTTGGTTTAAACTCAGGTACAGATGCATTGCATTTGGCTCTAAGAGCTTTAGATATCGGCGCGGGCGATGAAGTTATTACTGTTGCATTTACATTCGTTGCAACAACCGAAGCAATAGGTATTGTAGGTGCTAAACCTGTTTTTGTTGATATTGATAAAGATACATTTAATATGGATGCTTCTAAATTGGAAGCTGCAATTACGCCGAGAACAAAAGCTATTATTCCTGTTCATTTATACGGTCAGCCTTGTGATATGGATGTAATTATGGATGTTGCAAAACGCCATAACTTACATGTAATAGAAGACTGCTGCCAGGCTATTGGTGCTTTATATAAAGGTAAAATGGTAGGTACTTTTGGAGATTTCGGATGCTTAAGCTTCTATCCTACTAAAAACTTAGGCGGTATGGGCGACGGCGGCTTAATTATGACAAGCGATGAAAAATTAAAAGACAGAGTTATTGCTTTGCGTAATCACGGCGGTGCTGTTCGTTATCATCACGATGAAATAGGTGTTAACAGCCGTCTTGACGAAATACAGTCAGCTATTTTACGTGTAAAACTTCCTCACGTTAAAACTTGGAATGAATTAAGACGTAAACACGCTTATTACTACAATGAGTTATTTGCAGACTGCAAAGATGTTCAAACTCCTGTCGAATTGGATGATACATATTGTGTTTATCACCAATATACAATTAAAGTTCCTAACAGAGATGCTGTCCATAAAATGCTTCAGGAAAGAGGAATCGGTGCAATGCTTTATTATCCAATTCCTTTACACCTTCAAAAAGTTCATGAATATCTCGGAGTTGGCAAAGGTTCATTACCTGTATCAGAAAAGAATACAGAAATGGTTATGTCGCTTCCTATGTTCCCTGAATTGACAGAGGAAGAACAAAGAACAGTTGCAAAAACAGTTATAGAATGTATTGAACTTTCTAAAACAGCTGCAGCTGTATAAATAAGTTAAACAATAAAAAAGGAAAGCTTAATAGCTTTCCTTTTTTTATGCTAATTCAAACATTTTCGAACCTCTGACGATTTCTTCAGTTATAACAGAACCGTCAGCTTGGACAACATCTCTTGTAGCTGCTCCGTTAAAGCCTATATTTCCTATATGACCTTTCTGATGTATAGATTGTGTAATCGCTCCGAATGCCATATCATTTGTTCCGACACCTGTTGCCATACCTTTTAAGGCATTAAAACCTTTTATAGTATCAGAATCTGACGAATTAACACCTGTTAAATACTGCGGATTAAAAACAGGTACTTTAAAGCTTCCTGTTTCAGAAGTTTTACCTGTCCTGTTCGGTGTGGACGGATTGTTCTCCGGATCCATAATCGGACTTGTGCCTGTGGTTGAATAGTTTTGTATTGGAGAAACTGCTTCAACAGGCATACCAACTTTATTTATTTTTAAATAATCCTCGTTAGCCATATAAATTTTCCTATTATATACGTTATATATATAAAGTAAATATTTGTTTAAAAATTGCTCTTTTACTTCTCTCTAAGTTTACAATTGTTAACAAACATTTCTTGCATTTACTATTACCCATAAAAGACAGAATAATAACAAAATGTTAAGTTTTGTAAAGTGTAAATTCTACACTATATAAGGATTTTCAGAATTTGAAAAAATTTATTAATCCATTATATTGACATTTAAAATGTTATATGTAATAATAATTACATAAGATTTAAGTGTAGTCGAAACACTAAATATAAATAGAATTCATTAACCCCAAAAACATATAAACTCCTAAATAATAAACACTAAAAGAGACCATTAGGATGCAGAAAACGACCCACTCAGCAATGAGTGGTTTTTTTTGCGCCGTTCGCATTGCTGTATCAATACGGTCACGCGCTAGCTAAGCATGTAGCCATATTATCTATAAGCGAGAATTAAAGCATATACTTTTGACATTTCTCTAAAAATCATTAATTCAAATAGAGGATACACAAAAAACTAATTGTATGTAGAATATTATTAGACTCGGGTTAGATTTTAAGGCAGGCGGTATGTTTTCAAACTTTATTCAAAATTTGCTTAACACTGGAGGGCAGGCGCAAGCTATGCAAAGATATGCGCAGCTCTCAAGTAAGGTGAATAATCTTAATGCTTCAGAAGAACCGCAAAATCCTTTGGATGCTATTTATCCGAATAACGGAAAAATAAATTCTCCTTCTTTTGAAAAAGTTTTGCAATCAACTACTAAATCCAACTTCGGAACTCTGCTTTTGGACCCTTCATTGAAAAAAGTTAATGCAGATATAGTTCCGTCAAGCTTCTCAAAAAGTCTTACCAATGCGCTTCAGGAAGCAACTGCAGCAAGCAGTGCTGCTCCTGTAAAACAGCAGTCAAGTAAGGCGCAGGTTTTGAATGTTGTTTCCCAAATTTCAAAAAAACATGGTGTTGATGAAAAACTTGTCCAGGCTTTAATTAAACAAGAATCAGGATTTAACCCTAATGCCAAATCAAAGGCCGGTGCAATGGGGCTTATGCAGTTAATGCCTTCCACTGCTAAAAATCTGGGGGTTAATGATCCGTATAATATGGTGCAAAATGTGGACGGCGGCGTAAGATATTTAAAATCAATGTTAAATAAATACAATGGGAATGTTATTTTAGCTTTGGCTGCTTATAATGCCGGTCCGGGTGCCGTTGATAAATATGACGGAGTTCCTCCTTATCAGGAAACTCAAAATTATGTGAAAAATATTTTAGCTAATTATCTATAATTTAATGGCAAAAAAAATTATTTATGATATTTATATTCTTATACCAATTCTGTATAAGGAGTAAAAATGTTAATTTATCCGCTCGGAAATATTAAACTAAGCAGTAATAATTGTCAATTTACAGGCAATGAAGATAATAAAAAAATTATAGGCAAAGGCGAAGTTGAATACAGTCATGATATTTTTATAAAAAGTGAAAAAGAAGCTCAAAAATTAGCATTTTTAGACTATCTTGCATATTCAGAGGGGGATATTTCCGCTATTGCGGAAACAAGTGCGGAAAGAGCAAAAAACAGCGGCAAGAAAATTATTAAAGATATTGCCAAGAAAGTCAAAAAATAACTTGTAATATACATTATAATTTGTATTTTTTTTGCAATATTATGTTGTTTTTGCTACAATAAAAGATATGATAAGAAGAAAGGTACCAAATGAAATTTTCATCATCTTTTAAGGTAGGTCTTTTAACATTAATAGCGTTGGCAGTATTGCTTGGAGTTGTTTTCAAGGTAAAGGGACGTACATTTTCATCAGCTGACAGAGTGGAGATTGAATTTAAAGATGTAAACGGCATGCGTCCAGGTGCAGGTGTTCAAATGATGGGGCTTCGTGTCGGGCAGGTTGAAGAAATTACGCCTGTAATAAACGGTGAAGATAGTTTCGTTAAGGTGAAATTTGTTATTACAGAACCTAATATTGCTATACCAAAAGCTTCAATGTTTTCTATTCAGCAGACAGGTCTTATTGGTGAATTATTCTTAGAAATTACTCCTCCTAAAACAAGAACAGTATATGTTCCTATGATTAATAAAGATATTCTTTATAAAGATGATGATGTAAGAATGAAACTTGATAAAGAGTTTTATGATGTAGGTAAAATTAAAAACATCGAAGTTGTTTCTAAAGATGTTGTACCTTACTCTATTAAAGATAGTATTAAAACTAATTATGCATATAAAATTGATTATGTAATTAATTTGCCGGGATTGATTTTGCCTGAATTCTTAAAAGGTAAAGTAATAAAATCAGACGGTACAAATAAACTTTTAATTTCATCTCTTGATGATGTTGTTCCTCCTTATCCAAAACAAGCTTCTCCTTATACAATTGTAGAGCCTATGAGAATTGCTGACTTTATGGATTGGCAGTACAGAGCAGCAGAATCATTAACTGAAACTAATAAAAAGATTAACGATTTGCTATCTGATCAGGTTATTGCAGAATTAAAAATGTCTGTTCAAAATATTAATTCTTTAACAGGTCAGACAAGTGTAACTATGACAAAACTTAATGATTTGATTGATGACTCCAAAGGTGATATAAATCAGCTAATGGTAATGATGGACAAAGCAACAACAGACTTTAACCAGTTATCATATAATTTAAATTCATTCATTGGTGATCCTCAGTTCAAAGACAGCATATACAGTACAACTGATTCATTTAATAAGCTGTCATACAATTTGAATAAATTGTTCGGAGATGAAGATGAAGCTCAAAAAATGGCAGAAGATTTAAGAGCAATAACTCATAACGTTAATGAAATAAGCGGTTATGTAAATTCTCTTACTAAAGATGATCAGTTAAAGAAAGATTTAAACAGAACAGTTGCTAATATAAATAATGCAATGATGGGTATTTCTACTTCATTAGACACAGTAAACAAAATGACTCCGGAAAAGAAGACCGAATTGCAGACTATTATAGAAGATACAAAAGTTACAACCTGCAACTTGAGAAAATTCTCAGAAAAATTGAATAAAAGATTTTTACTTTGGAGATTAATGTTTTAACGGATTTTCGGA
The DNA here is from genome assembly GCA_900548405.1 of Candidatus Gastranaerophilales bacterium. GTDB lineage: Bacteria > Cyanobacteriota > Vampirovibrionia > Gastranaerophilales > Gastranaerophilaceae > Stercorousia. The sequence goes on from UNSJ01000015.1 coordinate 25,433, forward strand.
AGTGCGCCGTGTGAGCCATCATAAGATGTGCGAACCCAGCACGAAAGTTCGAGCCGGACGTTACTCCGGCGAGTACCCGAATAATCCGTAGATAGCTAAAAAATTATGAATATAAAAACAGAAATTACAAAGATACATTATAATAAAGAAGCAAAGGGTATATTAGTTAAATTGCTGGAATTTGCTTCTTTGTTATATGGAATAGGCAGCGGTTTAAAAAACAAGCTTTATGACAAAGAAATTATAAAACCGAAACAGGTTGATGCATTTGTAATTTGCGTGGGAAACATCACAACAGGCGGTGTGGGGAAAACTCCGATTGTTTCTCAAATTGCAAAATATTTTGTTGATAAAGGCGAAAAAACAGCTATAATTTCCAGAGGCTACGGCGGAGAACTTTCAAATAAGAATATTAATGTAATTTCTGACGGAAAGACAATTTATTATAATGCAAAGCTTGCAGGTGATGAGCCTTTCTGGCTTGCTGAAAACACAAAAGGGGCTTTGGTATTAACTTCTAAAAACAGATATAAAGCTGCAAAACTTGCTGTTGAAAAATACGGTGTAACAAAAATTATTCTTGATGACGGTTTTCAACACAGAAAACTGCATAGGGATTTAGATATTGTTTTAATGGACAGTAAAATGGGATTCGGTAACGAAAAACTTCTTCCGGCAGGTCCTTTACGTGAAGGTATGGAAGCTTTTTCAAGAATTGACAGACTTGTTGTAGTAAGCAAAGATACAGATCATAAGCGCGCAGAAAAACTTGCAAAAATTATGGGCAAAAAAATGAAAGTTCAGGCATTTGTTTGTTATACTGAACCTGATTATGTTTATAATATTAAAACAGGGTTGAAACTGGCTGACGGTGCCGAAATTAGTGCATTATGCGCAATCGGACAGCCTAAACAATTTTATGATTTTTTAAGCAATTACAAAATTAAAACAACTGTGGATTTTGATGACCATCATATCTATACAGAAGATGAAATTCCATCCGGTATTGTTGTTACAACAGAAAAAGATGCGGTTAAAATGCTGAATTTTAACAGGAATGATATTTATGCGCTCAAACTTAAAACAGTTATTGATGTTGAGGAATTAATTAATGGCAGAAAAAATTAATATTGATAAGATTGTAGAGAAATTAATTGAAGCAAATCAGCCAAGAAGGGAATTCGTTCAACTTATGGAGGAATTTAAAAATCCATATTTGGTTTTAATAGCTTGTATTTTGAGCTTGCGTACAAATGACTTAACAACTTATCCTGCAACATTAAGAATGCTGGAAATAGGCAGAGAGCCAAAAGATTTTGCCTATTGCGATTTGGAAAAGCTTATAAAAGCAATTTATCCTGTGGGATTTTACCAGAACAAAGCGCGTCAGATTATTGAGTTATCAAAGATTATTGTAGAAAAACTTGATAATAAGGTCCCAGATACAATTGAAGATTTAATTAAATTTAACGGCGTAGGAAGAAAGACTGCTAATTTGGTTCTTGCAAAAGGCTTTAATATTCCTGCTATTTGTGTAGATGTGCATGTTCATAGAATTTGTAACCGCTTAGGTTATGTTAAGACTAAAAATCCGGAAGAAACCGAATTTGCTCTGCGTGAAAAGCTGCCGAAGAAATATTGGCTTGATATAAATACGCTTCTTGTAACTCACGGCCAAAATGTATGCAAACCAATAAACCCCAAATGTGATGAATGCCCTATAAAAGATTATTGCTCAAGATTAATATAAAATTTTGTAAAGTATTGCGCAATTTTTTTATTTATGTGTTTTTACCAAGATACATTCATCAAAAGTAAAGGACAATAAAATATGAAGTTAAGAAATTGTATTAATGGAATTCAAAATCAAATTGAAAAAAGAAACATAATAAAAAAAGAAAAAATGATAGCCGGTTATTTTAAGTTGCATGATGATACAATTTACGGAGACTCATATAATCAACTGTATAACGCAAGGACCACTTTTGCGAATTACGCAAAGTCAAAGGGAATCAGTATAGATGTTTATGATGCAAGACAGACTATTGCTAACGATGAGTATGCTCCTGTAAGTTTAGGAAATTCTTTATCTGATAAATTAATGCTTAAAGTTACAAATATTTTAACTGGCAAATCCAAAGCAAGAATTATTAGTGCCAACACTGATAATACTTATGTGCATAACAATATTAAATTAGATGTATTCCATAACGGTAATGTTACCGAAACTTATGAAACAAAACAAGTTCATGAAGATACATTTTTAAGATACATGTACAGAAATGTTGAAAGCCTGACAAAGTATTTAAACGGTAAAGCTAATATTTAGCTTGATTTTCTACGCTCATTGTGTAATAATTTTGCTATGGTTGTATACGTTTTTTGAGTCAATTTTATACAATCGGGGTTAATTAGACAACAGAATACATAGGAGTTCGAGAATGAGTGTAGAAAATCCTCATAAAATCGACACATCCAAGCTAGACGCAATCATTGAATCTTATGGTTGCAAAAAGTCTAACTTGATAGCGATTTTACAAAAAGTTCAGGAAATTTACAGATATCTTCCTGAAGAAGCATTGATTTACATTGGAACCAAAATTGAAGGATTATCTCCTGCAACGGTTTTCGGGGTAGCAACTTTTTATGCGCAGTTTTCATTAGAGCCGAAAGGTAAATATGAAATTAAAGTTTGTGACGGTACAGCTTGCCACGTTAGAGGCTCAATGCCTGTATTAAATGCAATTAGAGCCAAACTTAATATGCCGGAAGGACAGCTTACAAGTGATAACGGATTGTTTTCTCTGGAAACAGTCAGCTGCTTAGGTGCCTGTGGTCTTGCTCCTGTTGTGGTTATAAATGAAAAAGTTTATCCTCAAATGACTTCTGATGCTATTACCATAGTATTGGATACACTATTAAAGGAGGAAAATTAATATGGAAAAAACAGCATTGAATATAGATATTAAAGAAGAACAAAAGAAAGCTCATAAACTTATAACCGAACAAGGTTTAAGGGTATTGGTTTGTGCAGGTACAGGCTGTGTGGCTAACGGTTCGTTAAATGTAATTGAAAAATTTAAGGAACTGGGTGCAGATGTTTCTGTTTTAACGGATTATGACAAAATGACAATTGTGCCTACCGGATGTCACGGATTTTGTGAACAAGGTGTTCTTGTTATTATTCCTGACAGACACGTTACTTATGTAAAAGTTAAAGAAAAAGATGTTGAAGAAATTTATGAAAGTCACATAAAAAATAATAAACCTGTTGAAAGACTTTTATATGTTGATCCTAAAACACATGAACATGTTCATAAAAATGAAGAAATTAATTTTTATGCAAAACAAACACGTACGGCTTTGGCTAATTGCGGACATATCAACGCTGAATGTCTTGAAGAAGCAATTGCTGTAAGAGGATATGAAGCTTTAGCAAATATCTTGGAAGAAAATAATCCTGATGCGGTTATTGAAACAATAGAAAAATCAGGCTTAAGAGGTCGCGGCGGCGGTGGTTTCCCAACAGGCAGAAAATGGCGCTTCACAGCTGCTAACAAAGGCGGTAAATCTTACGTTGTTTGTAACGGTGATGAAGGTGATCCGGGTGCATTTATGGACCGTTCCGTTATGGAAGGTGATCCGCATAAGCTTCTTGAAGGTATGGCAATTGCAGCATTTGCAATTGGTGCTGATGAAGGTTATATCTATGTAAGAGCTGAATATCCTTTAGCTATTAAACGCTTGAGAAAAGCTATTAAAGATGCGGAAGAAAGACATTTCTTAGGCAAAAATATTATGGGAAGTGATTTCTCTTTTGAAATTCATATTAAAGAGGGCGCCGGAGCTTTTGTTTGCGGTGAAGAAACAGCTTTAATCGCATCAATTGAAGGCGAACGCGGTATGCCCAGACCAAAGCCTCCTTTCCCTGCTAATAAAGGGTTGTTTGGAAGACCTACACTTATTAATAACGTAGAAACTCTTGCAAACGTGCCCGTAATTATGCTTAACGGCGCAGAATGGTTCTCTCAAATGGGAACAGAAACTTCAAAAGGTACAAAAACTTTTGCCCTAACAGGTGAAGTTAATAATACAGGTCTTATTGAAGTTCCTATGGGTACAACATTACGCGAGATAGTTTTTGATATCGGCGGAGGAATGAGGGATGGCAAAAAATTTAAGGCTGTTCAAATCGGAGGTCCTTCAGGCGGTTGTTTAACAGAAGAACATCTTGATATCCCTATGGATTATGACAACCTTATAAAGGCAGGCGCTATGGTAGGTTCAGGCGGTCTTGTTGTTATGAGTGAAAAAACTTGTATTGTTGAAGTTGCAAGATTTTTTATGAACTTTACACAACACGAAAGCTGTGGAAAATGCGTTCCTTGCCGTGAAGGTACTAAAAATATGTTAAAAATCCTTGAAAAAATCGTTGCAGGTGAAGGCGAAATGAAGGATTTGGATACTTTAGAAGAATTGGCTCATGCGGTTAAAGACGGCTCATTATGCGGTCTTGGTAAAACTGCTCCTAATCCTGTTCTTTCAACTTTAAAATACTTTAGAGATGAATATATTGCTCACATTCAGGATAAAAAATGTCCGGCAGGTGTTTGTACAGCAATGAAGAAAATCGTTATTAACGAGTCTTTATGCAGAGGATGTACAAAATGTGCAAGAACTTGTCCTGTTGGAGCTATTGAAGGTACAGTCAAAAATCCTCATCACATTAATCAAGATAAATGTATTAAATGTGAGGCTTGTTTTGCAAGCTGTCCGTTCAGAGCTATTGTATTAGAGTAATTAAACTAAATAAATAATAAGGAAATAGAAAAATGACTGATAAAAAAACATTATTTATAGACGGTAAAGAAGTTGAATTTACAGACGAACCTAACCTTCTTGAAGTTATAAGAAAAGCAGGTATGAATGTGCCAACTTTTTGTTACCGTCCCGATTTAACATCATTTGGCGCTTGCAGAATGTGTGTTGTTGAAATCGAAGGCAGAGGAATTCAATCTTCATGTACTATGCCTCCTGAAGCTGGTTTGAAAGTTCATCTAAATACCGATAGAACAAGAAGAATTAGAAAAACTGTTCTTGAACTTCTTCTAGCCAACCATGACAAAGAATGTCTAACCTGCGAAAAATCAGGAAACTGCGAATTGCAGCAGTACTCTGAGGAATACGGTATAAGAAGAATCAGATATCCGGAAAAACCTTTAGATGAATATCTTCCGGTAGATGACTCAAGCCCTTCTATTGTACGCGATCCTAACAAATGCATTTTATGCGGGGCGTGTGTAAGAGCTTGTACTGAATTTCAAGGACATTCTGTATTGGGATTTGCAAATAGAGGTTCAAAAACTGTTGTGCAGCCTATGAACGGAAGACCTTTAGGTCAGGTTGACTGCGTAAACTGCGGTCAGTGTGCGGCAGTTTGCCCGACAGGAGCTTTGACAATCAAATCTGATATTGAAAACGTATGGAATGAAATAACAAACCCTAATAAAAAAGTTGTTGTTCAAATGGCACCTGCGACCCGTGTTGCAATAGGTGAAATGTTCGGACTTGAACCTGGCGAAAATTCAATTGGTAAAATGAATGCAGCATTGAGAAGAATCGGTTTTGATTTGGTATTTGATACAAACTTCTCTGCTGATTTAACAATTATGGAAGAAGCATCCGAATTCCTTTCAAGATTGAAATCAGGTGAAAATCTGCCTCTGTTTACTTCTTGCTGTCCTGCCTGGGTAAAATATCTTGAGAGCGAACATCCTGAAATGTTAAATCATTTATCAAGCTGTAAGTCACCTATGTCAATGTTATCCCCTGTTTTGGTAGAGCTTGTCCCCGAACAGCTAAATATTGACAGAGAAAACCTTGTAGTCGTTGCAATTATGCCTTGTACAGCTAAAAAATATGAATGCAAGCGCCCTGAATTAAGTAAAAACGGACGTCCTGATACTGACTATGTTCTTACAACTCAGGAACTCGGCAGAATGATTAAAGAAGCAGGTATTAATTTCAATGCAATTGAACCAGAAGGAAATGATTCACCGTTTGGTGAGTATTCGGGAGCAGGTACTATATTTGGAGCTTCAGGCGGTGTTGCGGAAGCTGCTGTAAGAACTGCTTATGAATTTGCAACAAATGAACCTTTAAACGATGTTGATATTAAATCTTTAAGAGGAACATCAAACAGATGCCGCGACATCGAACTCGACTTAAAAGGTACCAAGCTTGTTGTTAGAGTTGTTTCAACATTAAAAGAAGCTGAGAAATCTTTAAAAGAAATTAAAGAAGGAAAAGCTCCTTTCCATATGCTTGAAGTTATGGCTTGTCCGGGCGGCTGTATTAACGGCGGTGGTCAGCCTAGAAGTTATGATGACAGTAAGATTAAAGGTGAACGTGCCGAAGGTCTTTATAAGGAAGATGCTGAGCTTCCTTTACGCAAATCACACTTTAACCCGTCTATCAGAAAACTTTATAACGAATATCTTCAAGAGCCTAATTCACATAAAGCTCACGAGCTGCTGCATACAATTTATACAGATAAATTCGCAGGCTCTTACAAAGATATTTAGAATATTTGAAATACCGTCTTACTTAAGAGGCGGTATTTTTTTCAACAAAAAAGAAGACTTTTTTAAGTCTTCTTTTTTGTTATAAGAATAAATTATTATTTTACAGCTTTTTTCACAGCTTCTGTAATATCAGTACCGCCGTAAAGAACAACGCCTTTTGCAAGAACTACATCATAGTTTCCAGCTTTTGCCTGTTCTGCAACTTTAGCGGAAATAGCTGTATCAATTGCAGTTAATTTAGCTGTATAGTTTTTGTCCATAGCGTCTTTTTTTGCATTTAATTCTTTGTTATATTTTTCTTCTAAAGCTTGTTTTTTCTTAGAATCAGTTGTTGCAGCAACTTCTTTTCTAGCTTTTTCAACAAAAGCTACAAGTTCTTTAGCTTTAGTTTGTTGTTCTTTTTTCAAAGCTTGAACTTGAGAAGATGAATTAACTCCCGGCTAAACGTCTACAACCGCAATTTTAGACGGAACATCCGACATTGCAAAGTTGTTTACTGATAATCCGATTACAAATGTAGAAACACCAACTACTAATAACTTAATTTTGTTATTCATAACTTTACCCTCATATAAAAATGTGTACATTTCTTGTATTATTTTTGAAAAAACTGTACTCCAAAAGATTGATTTTATTTATTCAAAACTTTACAAGTATATTAATCTCCCTTATAATAATATCAGGTCAATACTTAATTTTGTTAAAAAATTAACTTTTGTTACTATATTGTAATAAAAATTCAAAAATCGTTTTTATTTTCATTCCTGTGCGCAAAAATAAAATTGACCGGACTTAAATAAATATATATAAAAACAGAAGGTGAATAAATGAAAAAGATTAATTCCAGAAAAAATTTCTTGAGCGCTATTTTATGTGTCACTTTTGCATTTGCGCTTCCTGCATCTGTTACACCGACTAATGCTAACCCTCTTGCAGGCGGAGGATATAATCCGGTTAACATTGGAGGTCAGGTCGGCGCTGAAGCAGGGATGAATATACGTCACGATAACGATTATCTAAGATACCAATATCAAGAAAAACAAAGAGAAGATGATTATCAATATTATCAACAAAGAAAAAAATTAGAAGCTGATCCTAATACAGGGAATCAGATAATACAAAATTATAACGGTGGTTCTATGCAGCAGGCAGGAATCGAAGAAATGGGTACTAAAGGTGTATTTGTTAATTCCGTTGAAGTTGCACCTTCTGAAATTTTAACTAAAGATGAAATTAATGATATAGTAAGACCTTTGGTAGGCAGAAACGTATTTATTGAAGATATTCAAAAAGTTATTGATACTATCAATAACTTGTATGCAGAAAAAGGCTTCGTTACTGCAAGAGCATTTTTGCCGGAACAAACAGTTCAAAACGGAAATATTTATATTGCTTTGACAGAAAGTAAAATCGGAAGTATAACAGTTGAACAAAACAAATGGACTAAAGACGGTTATATTACCAGCAGATTGCCTCAAAAAGAAGGACAGCTGTTTGATATTGTTGAATTGGAAAAAGATGTTCTTGATTTTAACAGATATAACGAAGGTGTTAAACTTTCTGCTAACTTAAAAGCAGGTGAAAAACCGGGAACAACAGATATTGAACTGGTTGCACAGGAATCATTCCCATTCCATGTAATGGGTGTTATGGATAACGCGGGCCGTTATAGTACAGGCAGCATAAGAGGCGGTGCTATGTTATATGCGGACAGCTTGTTCGGTCACAGGGACAGAATGTCTTTAGGGTCTTATTTCTCTAAAGGTGCACAAAGCCCGTTCTTTGATTATAATGTTCCTGTTAACAAAAACGACGGTCGTGTAGGATTTATGTTCTCATCTACCTTCGCGGACATTAAATACGGTCCTATGAAAGATTTGAAACTCGGCAGTAATGCTTACCAATATTCATTGTACTACTCACAACCGCTTGTAAGAAAACCCGGATTTGAATTGAAATCATATGCAGGCGTAAGTTATAAAAGAGCTCGTACATTTACAGATTTGAATGTTCCGATATTCCAGGATTGGATTAACAGCGCAGATAACGTTACTGCTGTTGAATTAGCATTGCAAATGAGAAAAGATACTAAATACGGTATTTGGTATTTGAATCAGGATGCTTATTATTCTATTCCTATTTTCAACAGCGACCGTGATAACAACTATTTTAAATACAGTGGTGGTATCGTTAGATTACACGATTTCTCTCACGGATTTATCGGACAATTAAGAAGTAACTACCAAATTATACCCGGAGATAAAAAGATCCCTTACTTAGACCAAATGCAAACAGGTGGTTTGGCAACGGTAAGAGGTTACTCTGAAGGTATGATGATTGGTAAAAACGGTTATTTCATCAGCGGTGAATTAATGTTCCCGTTATTACCAAGAGAAATCACAAGCCCTAGATCAGGCGAAAAAATTCCGTTTATCGGAAGATATGTTAAAGGTGCGATTTTTGCGGATACAGCAGGTATTTTCCCTACTGCAAGTGAAGATATTTATGGCGGAAGCTATTTTGCAGCATCACTCGGTATGGGCTTAAGAGTTCAATTACCAGGTGATTTGAGCGCAAGACTATATTGGGGCTATCCTTTAGTAAGCAACCATTGGGAGCCTGACAGAAAATACGGACGTTTCCACTTTGAATTAACACTCGCTCCTAACATTGATGCATTGTTAGCAGAAAGAGTTACAAAGGCAGCTCCGCAAACTCAATTCCAAAAGAATGTTGAGGCAGAATACGTTAATAACTATGATGACGTAAGACACTATGATTACTTCCGTGATGGCGGCGGCGGTTCGTTGTAACATAAAAGTTAATCAGGTATTGAATAAAAAAAATTATGCGGTAACTTAGTAAATGAAGTTACCGTATTTTATGCGAAGGGAAGGAGAGAGATTTTGACCAAAGGTGTTTTTATTACTGCAACAGGAACTGATGTAGGCAAAACATATATTTCCGGACTTCTGGTTAAAAAAATGAGGGAGCTCGGTTATAATTGCGGGTATTATAAGCCTGCATTGAGCGGTGCTGTTGAATGCGCCGGAGAAATTATTCCCGGTGATTGCGACTATGTTTTAAAACAAGCCGGAATTAGCGCTCCTGCTTCAGATTATGTTTCTTATATTTTTAAGCCTGCTGTATCTCCTCATTTGGCAGCTCAAATTGAGAACAATCCTATAAGACTTAATAAGATTAAAGGTGATTTTGAAAAAATAAAAAAAAAGTTTGATTATGTTGTTGTTGAAGGTGCCGGAGGAATTGTCTGCCCCTTTAATTTAAAAGAAGAAAAACTGATGCTTCCTGATATTATAAAAGCTCTCGGGCTTGATATACTTGTTGTTGCATCAGCATCTTTAGGAACAATCAATTCTACGGTTTTAACTGTTGAATATGCGAAGCAGCAAGGTATTAATGTTAAAGGAATAATTTTAAACAATTATAATAAAGATGATATGATGCAGGTTGATAACAAAAATCAGGTTGAAAACCTTACAGGCATAAATGTAGTTGAAACAGTTGCCGACAATCAGGATGATTTGAAGATTAACAACATTGAATCTGTATTTAAGGAGTTATAAAAATGGATAATTGGGCTGAAAAAGATTTAAAATATATATGGCATCCGTGCTCGCAGATGAAAGACTACGAAACTCTGCCTCCAATTGTTATAGAAAAAGGTAAGGGTGTATATCTTTATGATACGGAAGGTAAACGTTATGTTGATGTAATAAGTTCCTGGTGGTGTAATTTGCTGGGACACTGCAACCCTCATATTTCAGAAGAAATTAAAAAACAAGCTGATGAGCTTGAACACGTTATTTTTGCAAACTTTACTCATAAGCAGGCCATTAGACTTTGTGAAAGATTATCCAAAATTCTTCCTGAAGGTCTTTGCAAATTTAATTTTACCGATAACGGCTCATCAGCTATTGAAGCCGCCATGAAAGTAAGTTTTCAATATCATGAACAGAGTGGAAATCCTCAAAAAGTTAAATTTATGGCTTTATCTGAGGCCTATCACGGTGAAACCATAGGAGCGTTGTCAGTAGGTGATTGTGACCTTTATACAAGGCTTTATAAACCAATTTTAATGGATATTGTAAGAGTTCAAGGACCTGATTGTTTCAGATGCCAGTACGGTAAAAACAGGGATAACTGTGCTTGTGAATGTGCTGAAAAAGCAGCTCAGACATTTGCAAAGTACGGTGATGAAACTGCTGCTCTGCTGGTTGAACCTTTACTTCAAGGCTCAGCAGGTATGAAGGTTTATCCTCCGCTTTATTTGAAAAAGTTAAGAGAATTATGTGATAAATACAATGTTCACTTAATTGCTGATGAAATTGCAACAGGATATGGCAGAACTGGTAAAATGTTTGCCTTTGAACATGCAGGAGTTTCGCCTGATATAATGTGCCTTTCAAAAGGTTTAACAGGCGGCTATATGCCTATGGCATTATTTGTTACTACCCAAAAGATTTATGATGCTTTCTATGATGATTACGGTACAGGAAAGGCGTTTATGCACAGCCATACATACAGCGGCAACCCTTTAGCCTGCTCAGCAGCTAATGCTGTATTGGATATTATGGAAGACGGTTCAGTATTAAAACGTGCACAAGAAAATGCAGTTTATTTTAACAATATGATAAATGAAAAGTTCCTTTCCCATCCAAATGTTGGCGAAGTTCGTCATATAGGATTAGTCAATGCAATAGAGCTTGTTGAAGACAAGCAAAGTAAAAAGCCTTTTGACAGCAGACTCAGAACCGGATACCAAATCTACAAAAAGGCTTTGATGGAGGGAGTAATTCTAAGACCTCTCGGTGATGTAATCTACTTTAACCCGCCATTAATTATGGAGCGCAAAGATATGGACTATGTCACCGATATCGCTGTTAAATGTTTAAACGAAATTTTGCCGCAACAAAACTATGCGTTAAACAAATAACGTAATTTTTACACTTTTTAAGTCAGATACTCTCACACTTGTCGAATTTTTTGAGAAAAAAAGGAACTCTCACTGATTTAATTCGTCTTAAATTTTAAAGGATTTTATCCTTCGGTTGTTAATTCTTCCCAGATGCTTGGCACTACGATTAATGCTGTGTACACAATAAATCCGAATAGAATTAAATTGATAGCTTCCATGATAACACTCCTATCTTGATAGCTTTAGCGAACAAAAACGACATATACAATTCGCTACAATTATATTATACCCATGCTTTGAGAAAAATTAACAATTTTTAATAAAATTTAAACTATAATATTAATGAGGACTTTATGAAAAAGAAGATAGAAAAACTGTTTAGTAATCTTTGTTGTTCTCAATGCAAGAACAGCTTTGATGAGGATTCGGTTATTATAAAAAGAGAAGAAGAAGGTTTAACTGTAATTAGTCTTGTTTGCAAGCATTGCGGCAAAAATTTCGGTGTTGCGTTCTTGGGTTTTTCTGATATTGATGTCAAAAACTACGAACCGCTCGAAGTTCAAGAAGGACCTGAACCTATTAATTACGATGATGTAATTGACGCTCACAGGTTTATCCAAAATCTGGACAGTGACTGGCAAAAACATTTACCGAAGTAAATATTAATATGTCATTTCCCAATTATCGTTTATTAATTTTCCCAAACATCCGTACCATATCGCAGAAGAAGAATTACACCATTTATTATATGAATCTTCTCGTTGTTCTCTGGTTAAAGGCGGCAGGATAGCCCCTGAAACAAAATCATCTATAACTCCGTTTTTGTAAACATGAAATGCAAACAAATCACGCCCTGCGATATTCGGACCTTTCTGCCCGTTTATGTCAACATGAACCTGTAAGTGGTCTCCTTCGTTAAAGAGTGCAATTACAGCACCACTTGCTATTACATAAGATCTGTAATCAACAGAAACATTAAAAGGAGTTATTGTCTTTCCGGTAAGTTTTTTATATCCCTGAGCGACACAACCATTGTCAACGGGATTTTCCCCGCATTCTTTGATAACTCTGAAATATGTTTTCATAAAAGTATCAACCGCATTAATATCAGTAATTAATCCAGCTTCTATCAGATTAACGGCGTTCCTGTTCGTCATATACTGCAATGCTGCCTGCTGCATTTCGTTATAAATCTTATGAATTTGAGTAACATAACTTTTTCTTTGGTGATTTTGCAAAAATGTCGGAACTGTCATGGCAGACACAATCCCGATAATTCCTAAAGTTACCAGAACCTCTGCCATGGTAAATGCTTTTTTCATAATAATACCTCCTAATAAAAGTATTATAACACAAAATGGATTTAAAATCCATTTTGTAACAAATTATATAGGATTATTGTTAAATGAATGAAAAGATTACAGACATATTTATAAATAATCTTAAACGCCTGAGAAAACGCTACGGATGTTCATGCAAACAATTATCCGAGCTAATTGGCTGCGATTCTTCATATATCAGCAAAGTTGAAAACAGGAGGATAATTCCCCCATTAGATAAAATTATAGCTATTGCTAATTTTTTTGAAGTTGAATTTATTGATTTATTTAGACAACAATAAAACTAATTAAACAAAACACCTGCAATAGCCGCTGACATATAACATGTCAGTGTTCCGCAAATCAACGCTCTTACCCCCAGACGAGCTAAGTTTTTTCTTTGGTTAGGAGCCAATTCTCCTATACCTCCAAGTTGTATAGCGATTGAACCGAAATTACCAAAACTGCATAAGGCAAAACTTGCAATCAAAAAGCTTTTTGGTGATAGCTGGTGAGGAAGGTTTGTTAAATCAAAATAAGCAACCATTTCATTTAAGACAAGTTTTGTTCCCATAAGGCTGCCTACTGTGGTTGCCTCTTTTAAAGGCACACCCATAAAGTATGCAAATACTGAGAAGATTTTTCCTAATATTAATTTTAAAGATAGATGATTTAAATCAAAAGAAGCAAAATTGATATGTAAATATTTTACGATAAATACTCCGGCGCTGCCTAAAATCCAATCTATCATAGCGACTAAAGCAACTAAAGCTAAAATCATAGCAACTACATTTATAGCTACTTTCATACCTTCGGAAGCTCCTGCAGAAATGGCATCAAAAACATTTATGTAGGGCTTTCTTCTTTTGCTGTAAGTAATTTTTATATCTTCGCTTGTTTCAGGAGTTCCTGTTTCCGGGTAAACTATTTTTGAAATAACAAGAGCTCCGGGAGCTGCCATTACTGATGCTGCCAAAAGATATTGAGCAGGTATTCCCATTCCTATGTAAATAGGCATTGTAGCTCCTGAAATACAAGCCATGCTTCCTGCCATTGATGCAAGAAGTTCTGAACGTGTAAGTTTTGCAAGGTAAGGTCTAATCATAATTTGTGCGGCAATCTGTCCTACGAATGCACTTGCAACGTTTGAAAGAGCTTCGGCTCCGCTTACGGACATAAGTTTGTTCATAGCTTTTCCGAAAATCGGAACTATTCTTTGCATGATTCCGTAATAATATAAAATATTAACTAAAATCATCATGAAAATAAGAGAAGCAATCAATTGAAGTGCAAACACCTGAGCGCCTGCTCCAAATACTGATGTGAATTTTTCATTGTTCATTAAAGGACCGAAAACAAAAGCACCGCCTTCTTTTGCAAATTCCAAAACTTTTTGGATAAATAACCCTATATTAAAAAATATTGCTCTTCCAAGAGGAACCTTAAATATAAATATTGCAAGTGAAACCTGGAGTAAGAAACCCATTCCTACTGTTTTATAGTTAATTGCTTTTCTGTTGTTAGATAACAAAAATGCTATACCAAATATAAGTAAAATTCCCAATACTCCAAAAAATCTGTCCATTTTTCACCTTTTTCAAACTGTTTCTCTAATTCTACTTGAAATGTGATAAAAAAACTGTAATTATTAAAAAAAACTTTACTTAATATTTCTTAATAAATTAGCTGGTTGGTGTTGAAAAAATTCATGTCAGCATTTTACTATAAAGGCAGGAAGGATTTTCTGCAAAAATTCACGACGTAGTATATATATTATAAATGGGATGTAGGTGCAAATATGCGTGTTTATTCAGTTAAGCCACAGTATCAGGCGAGTCAAATTAAAAGAAGCAATAGAACAGAAGCTTCAAATTCAGTCATGCCGGTTTCGGTAAATAACGGGGGGGGGGCATCTTTCCCAGGCGTTCATATAAGTTTTACCGGTGCAGATAAGAATATCCATCAATTTGTATCTTATGCTCCTGAAAATAAAAGATACAATGTCAGCAATTATAGCTCAGGCGGATTGGGTGTAGTTTCTTATGAGGCTCCTGTGAGCTGGAGATTGCATGAAAATGCCGATGTAAGAGATTTTTCTCCATACCACAGTTACGATAACGCTGATGGCGGAATTAAAGTTGTAAAACTTAAAAAAGATGCAGACGGTAAAATAATTGACAGCTACACAGCTGACAGTTTTATACGAGCTGATCAAAATGAATCTCTTGCTGATATTGCTAAAAGAGTTAAACTTGAACAGGGGGAAGAACTTTCTTATGCAATTCAGTTGAAACCTGGTGATGACGGTAAACATAAATTTATCAGATTGGAAGATGCAGGTATTCAAGGTTCATTTACACGCCCTGCCGACAATGCAATTGATCAGGTAACAACCGTTCCGTACAGATTATTCAGAGCTGTTGATATCAAAGACTCGGTAGATGTTGCAATTGATAATTATAAAAACAGTATATTAACAAAAATTCAAAAGCCATATATAGAACCGATAACAGCAGAAGTTCGTGAAGAATTTAAAGAACAACTCGCTGCAGCTGCTGAAAAAGATAAAGCTGCAACAGAATTAATGAAAAAAGAAGCGGAAATTATTCGCAAAAATAAACCTAATGTTTTTATTGATACTTCTTATATTGGAACTGAAACCTTAAAAGTTGAAGCTGAGATTAAAAAAGAGGTTAAAGAACGTCTTGGTAAAAATGCTGAGATAAAGGCTAAGTTTGATGAAAAGCTTAAAACTCAAGAAGTAATTGATTATATCAAAGGTATTAAAGCAAAGGCTGCTCCTGAAGTTGCTGAGAGAAATGCTGTATATTTCCTTCACACAAAGGAATTAGCAAGATTTGAAAATGCATACGGTATTGGCGGAAGTGCATACGGAACTTATGGTTCATACGGCTCATACGGTTCATATGGAACCTTAGGCAAAGACGGTATGAAAACTGTCAGCACAAATATTGCTTACGCTGATAACAACAGGGCATTAGTTGATTTGATGCCTAAATTAAATACCGAAGCTCACGGTAATTACAACCCTGCTAACTGGTGGCTGCATGACAGACCCGCATTTATTACCATGAACTCTATTGCTGATGCTTCACACTTTGGTAATGATTATTACAATGGTTTAAAAATTCACGGTACATTCCACAACCCTGGACGTGATTACCAGGGGGCAGAAAGCAATCCGTTTGAGTTTTTTAGAATGGTAGCCAGAGAAGAAGATGTTAAAATGCTTAATAAGCATAAACAACTTGCTACTTTGAGAAATATCGAAAAAAATTGGGCAAGCGCATCAGACGAAGAAAAGAGATTTGCTAACCAAATCTTAAGACCGTTTATGGAAAATTTCCTTGATGATTACGTTGATACAGCAAAAGATGTAAGAACATTTAACATTTCTATGACACCTGTTGCCGGTACAAGAATTAACCCTAAAAACATGAGCGCAGGTTCTGTATCAGTTAATTACGGTAAAGAAATGAAGTCTTTAGAAACTCCTGATATTGCTCAATTTATGACTGCTAAATTGGCAAAAATCAAGACTATTGATATCACAAATGGAAATACTCCTGCAAACTTGAAATTAAATGATGCTGAAGCTAATTTTTGTCAAAACGGTGAAATAAACGGTTTGACTAAGAAAAAAGCAGGCTTTACTACTTACGAATATAAACCTGTGTTTGATGATGCAGGCAAACTTGTTTCAGATAACCTTGATGAAGTTATGAATGCTAAAAAAGCAAACCTCAAATGGTTCTTAGACACGGTAGGCAATGCTTATGAAACAGGCGGATCTCAAGGTATTACAAAAATATTCTTTAGTGATGCTCAAATCAAAAAAGGTGCAAGCATCATAGGTAGCTTATCAAAATTCAACGAAGGCGACATGATGTTCATTGGATGGGGACGCCCTGATCCACAGAAAGGATATCCTTCTACATTCCAATCTTTCTTAGAGTTCTTGAAGGATCCTAATATTGATAAAGAAGTTAAAAAACATACTAAACTTATTGTTGGTGCAGGTATTTGGGATGAAGGCGCAAGAGATTTTGAATGGGTAAAAGATATCATCCAACAAATTGAATCTCTCGACGGCGGTATCTATAAAGGAAATGCATGTTATGTTAACGGCTTCTTCCCTAACAGATTAGTAGGATGTGCTACATATTCTATCTTCTCATCTAGGTTTGAACCTTGCGGTATTACTCCGCTTGAATCTTTTGCAGCAGGTACTCCTGTTATTTCTAATAATACTGGTGGAGCTCCTGACTTTATTACAGCAACCAGAGGTTACCTGACAAAACGTCCTTATCTGATTAATCCTACCGAATTGAATATCCCAGCAGAAGTTACAGCAGGTAAATCAGGTGCAGAACTTGGTAATATAATTGATTCGTACAGAATGAATGCTAACGCTCTTGAATTAAAAGATTGTTTAATTGCTGCTACTAAGGATTATAAACTTCAACCGGAAGAAGGAAAACTTTCTAAATATGCAGAAATGGTTAAAGATGCACTCAACCAAAAAATTGATTGGCATAATAACAACGCATACAATGGCGGAAAATCAGCAAATGAACGTTATATGACAGAAGTTTTTGAAGTAGATAAAGGTATGAATGCAAGAAACTTCGAAAAATTAAAACGTTTAGTAGGTGATAAGTTCGGTATAGCTGATGCGTTGAAAGACGGTGCTCAAAAAGTCAGAAACAGATGGACCAGAATTCTTATCGGTACAGGTATCGGTATTGCAGCCGCAGGAACAGCTGCTTATGTATACTTGAAGGATAAGAATAAAAAAACAGAACAGGCTGCTGATGCAAAACCTGAAGCAGAAGTAAAAGCTCCGACAGTACAACCTGAAACAACAGCGGCAGCATCTGCTCCGGTTACAAACCCGATAGCTCAAGCTCCATCGCTTTCAGCATTTGCTACTGCTAAAGCTGCTTCAAATGAAGAAACAGCAAAGAAAATTGATAAAATCGTTTAGGATTTGTTTAGAACATTAACTAAATTATAAATTACGATGAACTTGTTTATCAGGTCATCGTAATTTTTTGCTTTAACAAGCGACTTAAATAAGAAACCAAATTGCAAAGGTCTTTTAGAGCGCAAAGCAATCAAAATTATATTGTCTTTTACAGACATGCTGAATCCTTTTGCTGTAAAAACAGATCCGAGTTCTTTTATGGCTTCCCAAAACTCCTGATTAATGAAATCAATATTCTCAGGATTTTTTGCAAATGTATATAAAAAATGATTAAGCTCTGAGATTGGTGGCTTTGCCTGACGATATCTGTTATATTTATGCTCGTTTTTGGATATTAAAATAACATGGTTATTAAATGATTTTTCTAATTCAAGTTGAATTGTTATTCCTCTGAAAAGATTTGGTTTATTTTGAACTTTAAAAGGCAGAGTAAGTTTTGTGTCACTCACTATTATATTTGTTTTATTATAAAATCCGAAAAAGCTTCTTATGTCTTCTTGTGTATCAAAATTTGGAAATAATTCTGAATCTAATATTGTAGCTATGCTGAAATTTTTAGGCCAGTTTTTAAAGTTAGCGACAACAGGAAAAAATAAAGGAAGAACTTCATCCTGCAATTTTAAAAGGTACTCTCTTGAGGTTATTATCACAGTTACAATACTTTGAATCAGGCATGCATACATTAAAAATAAAATTAAAGGCCATAATATGAAATTATATTCAAGTTTTAGCATCAGTAAAATAAAGATATAAGAAAAAATTAAGCCGAGAAGAAGAAAAGTTAAAGAAATTCCGATAACCTTAATAACTGTTTTCTTCCTATATTTTTCCATAGCTTGAATTTGAGGAATAATTTTTTCTTCAAAATATTTATAATACTCAGCTCTGAATTTTTCCTTATTTATCATTTCATTATTTTAGCATATCAGTATAATTTATTACAATAGGAGAAAAATTTTTCAATTTTTTAACAAAAAAACTGTTGACAA
>UNSJ01000016.1 GCA_900548405.1 Candidatus Gastranaerophilales bacterium
CCTTATGTCAAAAGCCCTATATTTAGGGGCTTTGTCGCTTCTTAACAAAACTTTATAATAGGGGTTGACAAAAGATTTATTATAGTTTATAGTAAAAGTGTTAGATGAAGTGTTCAAAAAACACTTAATAAACAAAACCTCAAGAGAGGAGGAAGAATATGATAACAATTAATCCGGTAAAATTTAATAATATAAAAACAATTTCCTTCGGAGAAGGTAATCTTAATAACATAACCCCGAACGTAGCAATTTTATCGCTACAAAACCCTAATGCGAAGATTAATTTCGAAAACGACCTTAATCGTACAAAAAGAGCAGATGCGGTTCAAAACCCTAATGTACTTTCAAGTACATTAAACAAACTTCGCAAGACTTATAATATACTATTTTCACCTGATTACGACAGAGCCAGCAAAAGCCCTAAACACATTTCATTCTTGGGTTAATGAGATGTGGCAGGGATCTGACGTAAATTTACCCCAAAACTTACTACATAGATTATAACCATGTTGCTAAGTATTTATTTTATAACTTGATTTATCCTTTCTGTGTAAACTCACAGAAAGGATATCTTGTATATGAATGAAAAAATTAAAGAAATACGATTTAACCCTGAAAAGGCTCAATGCTTTTTCTCTAAAAAACTGGCTTTTACATTAGGTCCTATTGAGCTTAAAAATCTTTTAGATGAAGGTAAAGTAAAGCTTCTTGACGTAAGAAAAAAGGAGGATTACGACATTGCTCATATTCCGTCTGCTATTTCTATACCGAAAGATGAACTTGCAGACAATGTTGACAAGCTTTCAAAAGAAGAAGTCACTGTTGTATATTCATATAATCAGCAGTGCCATTTGTCTGCTAAAGCTTGTTTGATACTTGCTGATTACGGCTATCCGACAATGCTCTTAGAGGGAGGGTTTAAAACCTGGACTGAAGACTTTAGATTTGCTGTATCAGGCAATGAAGAATAAATTTTCATTTTGGTTGTCATAGTTATGAGGGCAGTGTGCCCTCTTTTTTTATATATTTGCGCCGCCGTCATTTTTCATTTTATCTAAAACTTTCTTGCTGCCTTCTTTTTCTTTTGCGACTTTTAGAGCAAAATCTGTTGCTTCCTGATCTCTAGCAATGGCTTCTTTTAATCCTGTCATTTCGCTCAGTGTCAAATTTTCAAGTCCGCTGCCGTCAGAGTTGAGATATATTTTAAATATTTTTTGCGAAAAATAGTCAAATCCCGGCAGATTATTTCTCAGAGCATACCATTTGTAGAACTGGTGAACCATGTAGTATGGATCAACAATGCCGTCACGCATTACAAACATTGGTTTTGTTCTGAATGAAAATCCGCTGTCTGTCATAACATTCAAATAAAAAGCTTCTAAGCCTTTAAGTTCAGTTATTAACCCTTCTTCTTCTTTAATTAATGCAAGAATTTTGTCTGCATTGTCAAGTTTTATTACTTTTGTCCCTGCAGAAGAAATATATGCTAAAAGCTTTTCAGGCTCTGTGTTTGCATTGCTTACAATGTCAGCAACATTTTTTAAAACCATTTCTTTATTTTTTTCTGTTTCAGCGCTCAAAGTCATAGTTACGCCGGTTGAAAGAACTGTTTTTGAAGTAGAATTAGTACTGCTGGCTTTTAAATGTTTGTTAAGCTTTGCAGAAAGCGACTTTTCCTGTATTTGCAAAAAGAAATAAATAATTTTTTGGAACATATTCATAGTAACAGTATATATTACTTGTGGTACAATAGTTTCATCC
The DNA here is from genome assembly GCA_900548405.1 of Candidatus Gastranaerophilales bacterium. Taxonomy (GTDB): domain Bacteria; phylum Cyanobacteriota; class Vampirovibrionia; order Gastranaerophilales; family Gastranaerophilaceae; genus Stercorousia. Next base: position 1,762 of record UNSJ01000016.1, read on the forward strand.
ATATAAATGAAATATTAAATTTGTATAAAGATTGTAAAAAATACACTTGCTTTTATAATTACTTTATTCTATAATGTAATTGTGAAATAAATCACGAATAAAAACTTAAGTAAATAGTAACTTTTACTTTTAAAAAGGAGATATATTTTATGACAACAAAAAACAAAAAGACTGTTGAACACCTTGAAAAGACTTTAACTAAGTCTTCTTTGGTAGACAGTGCTGAACAATTGGAATTGTTGATTGAAAGAGCTAAAAAAGCTCAAAAGATTTACTCAACATACACTCAAGAACAAGTTGATGCAATTTTTAAAGCAGCCGCTACTGCAGCTGACAAAGCACGTATTCCTCTTGCAAGATTGGCTCATGAAGAAACAGGTATGGGCGTTTTGGAAGATAAAATTATTAAAAACCACTTCGCATCAGAATACATTTATAACAAACACAAAAATGCTAAAACTTGCGGAATCATTAAAGAAGACAAAGCTAACGGTATTAAAGTTGTTGCAGAACCTTTAGGTGTTATTGCAGGTATCGTTCCTACAACTAACCCTACATCAACTGCAATTTTCAAATCTTTAATTGCTTTGAAAACAAGAAACGCGATTATCTTCTCACCACACCCAAGAGCTACAAAATCTACAATTGAAGCAGCTAGAATTGTGTTGGAAGCAGCTGTTAAAGCAGGCGCTCCTGAAGATATTATCGGTTGGATTGATATTCCATCAATTGACTTATCAAATCAATTAATGAAACACCGTGACATTGCTTGTATATTAGCAACAGGCGGTCCCGGAATGGTTACTGCGGCTTATTCATCAGGAAACCCTGCATTAGGTGTAGGTCCCGGTAACGCAGCTGCTGTTATTGACGAAACCGCTGATATTAAAATGGCTGTTTCTTCAATCCTTATGTCAAAAACATTCGATAACGGCATGATTTGTGCTTCTGAACAATCAGTTGTTGTTGTTGATAAAGTTTATGAAGAAGTTAAAAAAGAATTCATATACAGAGGTGCTTATCTTCTTAACTCATCTGAAGAAAAGAAAATGATAGACCTTCCGTTTATTGACCCTAAACGTGGAACAGCTCACCCTGACATCGTTGGTCAAAGCGCATACAAAATTGCTAAATTATCAGGTTTTGATATTCCTGAAACATCAAAAATTCTGCTTGCTGAAAGACCATCTGTTGATTGGGAAGATCCGTTCTCAAGAGAAAAATTATCACCTATATTAACTATGTACAAAGCTAAAGACTTTGAAGAAGCTGCTGAAATGACATACGAATTGGTATCAAAAGGCGGTGCAGGTCACACTGCAGACCTTTATACAGATACTCGCAGCCAGGAAAGAGTAGACAGATTTGCTGAAAAAATGCCTGCTTGCCGTGTGTTAATCAACTCTCCATCTGCTCAAGGCGGTATCGGCGATTTATACAACTTCAAACTTGAACCGTCACTTTCATTAGGTTGTGGTTCTTGGGGTAAAAACGCTGTATCAGGTAATATCGGTGTTGAAAATTTATTGAACTATAAAACAGTTGCTGAAAGGAGAGAAAATATGCTTTGGTTCAAAGTTCCGCCAAAAGTTTACTTCAAAAGAGGCGCTGTTGATTTAGCACTCCGTGAACTTGAAGGTAAAAAACGTGCATTCATCGTTACAGACAGATTCTTATTCAACTCTGGTGCAGTTGACAGTATCGTTAACGTATTGGATGAAGTTGGTATCGATCACCAAATCTTCTTTGATGTTAAGCCTGATCCGACATTATCAACTATTAACCAAGCTATGGAAATCATCAGACCTTATGAACCTGACGTAATCATTTCATTAGGCGGCGGTTCTCCTATGGATGCTGCAAAAATTATGTGGTTAATGTATGAACAACCTGATACAGTATTCGAAGATATCTCTATGAGATTTATGGATATCAGAAAAAGAATATGCCGTATCCCTGATTTAGGTAAGAAAGCTACAATGGTTGCTATTCCTACAACTTCAGGTACAGGTTCAGAAGTTACTCCGTTTGCTATCATCACAGATGATGAAACTCACGTTAAATACGCTATCGCTGACTATGCTTTAACTCCAAATATGGCTATCATCGACCCTAACTTTGTAGACGGTATGCCTAAAGGCTTAACTGCTGCATCAGGTATTGACGCATTAGTTCACGCTGTTGAAGCTTACGTATCAGCATTAGCTACTAACTTCACAAATTCAAATGCTTTGGAAGCAACAAAACTTGTATTCAGATATTTGGAAAGATCATACAATGAAGGCGCTAATGATCCTATCGCAAGAGAAAAAATGCACTATGCTGCAACAATTGCAGGTATGGCATTCGCTAACTCATTCTTGGGATTATGCCACTCAATGGCTCACAAATTAGGTGCTATGTTTAATGTACCTCACGGTGTTGCAAACGCATTGTTAATCAGACAGGTAATCAAATACAACGCTGTTGATTGTCCTGCAAAACAATGTATCTTCCCTCAATACAAATTCCCTAACGCAAAAGCTAAATACGGTCAAATTGCTGACGAACTTGGTTTAGGCGGTAAGAATGACGATGAAAAAGTTACATTGTTAATTGAAGCAATTGATAAATTGATGAAAGCAGTTAACTTACCAAATTCTATTAAAGATTTCGGTGTATCTGAAACTGAATTCAATGCTAAGTTAGATGAAATGGTAGAATTGGCATTTGACGACCAATGTACAGGTGCAAACCCTGCATATCCGTTAATGGCTGATATGAAGAAAATCTACCAAGATGCTTATCAAGGTATTGTAAGAGATTACTATCCTGCTAAATAAGCAGCAAATCAATATTAAAAGAACCGCTTTAAAGGGCGGTTCTTTTTTTAGAATTTATACGGGTAATCATCAGGAATTTTCCAGCCCTCATATTGAATAAGTTTGCCGCAGTAATTGCTATATATTCCACCGCAAGCCATTGCGTTAGAAGTATTTAACAACCCTTCACGTGTACCGTCCCAACCGAATGCATATGGCTCAAAAGTTTCTTTAATAGCATATTTATTATTTTCAATACTTTGACCTTCACGTAAAACAGGGTTAAATCTGAAATAAAATGAATTAATTCCTTGTCGCGGATTGTTAATCGCTTTTTTGTTTATATAAAAATTAATATCATATAAAAAATTATCAATTTTCAAGATACTTCCGTCGTTAAGAAATATATAAAAACCTGTATTATCATCTTTTTTGGTTATACTTGTAATTTGAAGATATTTACCGATATATTCATTAAACCGTTCTAAAGCTTCATCTGTTGTACACTTAATATTATTGCTATTTCCGCAATCTATATCCCAGCCTGTAACATCCCCATGTTCTACGGTTGAAGTCCTCACGGCTTGATTAAAGACAGAGTAAATTTTTTCAAGCTTTGTTACTACTTCATGTTTTCTATGAGCTGCAATCAAAGACGGCATAGTCATTGCAGCAACAACACCGATAATGCCGAGAGTAATCAAGACTTCAGCCAATGTAAACGCCGGTGAAGCCTCTTTGCAATGAGAATAATTAGTAAAATCGTTTTTCATATAATTCTCCTTTTAGTAAAAAGACTGCTAATTTTTTAGCTAATTATCACATAAATTGATAATTATATCAAATATACTGATGATTTTAATAAAATTATCAGTTATTTAGTATTTTTTGATGGTTGATAAAAATATAAAATTATATTTAAGGAGCTATATGAATACAAAAGAATTACTAGGGCTAAAAATCAAAGAGATAAGAAAGCAGAGAAAACTGACTCAGGAAAAACTTTCTGAGCTTGTTGGTGTTGATAACGGTTATATCAGTAAACTTGAAATAGGGCAAAATTTCCCAACGATTGGAACGCTGGAAAAAATTGCCAATGTTTTGGAAGTTGAGCTTGCTGTATTATTCCAATTTACAGATGCAAAAGATATTGACTTTAAATCTGAAATTATCAGGATTTATGATAGTTTAAACAAAGATAAGCAGCTTACATTGTATAAAGTTGCAAAATCTCTTGAATAATATCTAAAACTTAATCGGATAATCTTTCGGAATTTGCCAGCCTTCATATTGAATTAATTTTGTACATAATGTTCTTTTGGAATTTTCTGCAGTACTGCAGGCATATTGATTTGATGTCGTTGTTAATCCTTCTCTTGTTCCATCCCACGAATAAGTATAAGGTTCAAATGTTGATTTAACTGTATATTTATTTTTATCTGCAACCTGACCCTGAAGAAGAACAGGACTAAACCTAAAGATGAAATAATTTTTGCCCGTTATAGGATTCTTCATAGCTTTTTCATTTGTATAATATGCGATATCGTAAATGTATCTTGGCATATTAATAATGCTGCCATCACTAAAATATATAAGAATTCCTGTTGAAGTGTCATTAGTTACAATTTTTGTAATATTCAAGTATTTACCTAAATAATTTTTAAACCAGTCTTTTACTTCTTCAGTAGAGCATGTTGGAGAACTGCTTATGCCGCAATCCATATACCAATGTTCAACAGCTCCGTTTTCAACTTCTGACATTTTAATAGCTTGATTCATTACAGTATAAACTTTTTCAAGCTTAGTAACAACTTCTTGTTTTTTGTGATTAGCAATTAAGACAGGAATAGTCATTGCTGCAACCACACCAATAATTCCGAGAGTAATTAATATCTCTGCCAATGTAAATCCTTGAAACAATCTCTTAAAATCATTAAAAGCCCCAATTTGGCGGGTCAAGCTATAGTGACTACGTGCGTAGCACCGCTTGTCGGGGGGGGGGCAACACTTAATGCTTCATGATTCATAATTTCAGCCTCCTTTTACATTATTATTTACTTTTTTATTATGTTTGTCAAGGTGCAAAAAAAATTATGTGTGCGTTTTAGAATAAATATGTTAAGCCGGAGGGAAAATGACAACAAGAGTAAATACTATTACAAAATTCATGAATTATTTTACTTCAAGCGGGAGAAGTGCTAATGAGTTATATAAAAATATAAGCTTGAAAAACGGAGAAAAACTTTATCAAAGGCATTTTGCTAACGGCTCAGTAGGAGTTTTAAAAACTTCTATAAAAGACGGATTAAAAGAAGACAGATTTTACATGCTTAATCCTGACGGTTCTCATTCAGAAAAGCACAGTATGGTTTTGAGGACATTAAAGCCTCATTTGTTAAAGCGATTTATAGTAAACAGAACAGATTATGGAAAGTTTGGTGAATTTATAGCATCCAGACGTTTGCAAAAGGCATTCAATACGTTCAGCGGAAAATTGGAGGAAAAAGCGGAAAGAATTCAAAACTGGAAAGACGGTATTATAATTAAAGTCTTATCTAAGAAGAATAGAGAAACAACGTTTCCTTCAACTAAAATTGGCGGGAAGTTACATCCTGCAATATATACTAAAAAAGTTTTGCAAAATGGCGATATTGAATATACAGAAAAATATTTATATCCATAATTAAATTTAAAATTTTTTATAAATTAAGAGCCCGGTCATCTTGACAACGGGTTATGTGTAACGTATTATAAAGAAACGGAAACGGCGACATGGCCAAGTGGTAAGGCAGGAGCCTGCAAAGCTCTTATCCCCCAGTTCGAATCTGGGTGTCGCCTTTTTTTATTGACAATTTTAGGATGTTTAGTATAATTGGTTTATGAAAAAGAGTTTATTGGTTATTTTGGTATTGGCTCTGTTTACCTCAATTCAGGCTAATGCTTTACAAGATTTGAATTTTAAAGGGTTTATAGCAGATGAGGCAAATATACTATCAGAAAATACTAAGTATGATTTGAACATGACCTTATGGGATTTGCAGAAAAAATCAGGTGCAGATATTGCCGTTGTGGTTTTACCATCGCTTGAAGGCAGACGTGTTGAAGATGTTGCTCTTGAAATTGGAAGAAAATACAAAGTCGGCTCAAAAGAAAAGAATAACGGAATAGTATTTTTAACTGCCATAAATGACAGAAAAATGCGTATAGAACTGGGTTACGGGTTTGAAAAAATAATTGCAATAAGTGACTTAGACTTTATAAGAGATAATGATATTTTACCGTATTACAGGCAGAATGATTATGAAAATGGTATAACACGAGGGACATATCAACTGGCAGATTTGGCAGCCCGGGCTGAGGGTGTTGTTGTAACAAGAACAGGAAATTGTCCTGATAAAGCCTTATCTTATAATACCGGCAAAGCTTCTTCACATTCTCATACTCCTTGGTGGGTTTGGCCTATTGCAATTGTTATGAGTATTTTTTCACCAAGACGCAGAAACGGATTTGGAAGCAGTGGTTTTGGCGGTGGCGGCGGTTTTGGCGGCTGCGGAAGTTCGGGAAGTTGGTAGAAGTCCTTTAAAGATAATGCCAATGAGTATAAAGAGAGAAAAGTTGTTGCAAATTACATAAAAATAATCTCAGTTATATATGGAGAAGGTATAAAAGATGAAAAATTTAGACAAATTTATTGAAAGTTTAAAAGAAAATTTGGGGGATAACCTTATTTCAGTTATAGCATTTGGTTCAAAGGCTAATGTTGATGAGGTTAAATCAAATCTTAACCTTATGGTAGTTACAAATACTTTGACTGCAGAAAATTTATACGCTATTTCACAGCCTGTTAAAAAATGGGTTAAATCTAAAAATCCTTTGCCTGTTGTGATGACAAAAGATGAATGGTACTCGTCTTTTGATGTTTACGCAATCGAATATTCTGATATAAAAGAAAATTACAAATTGATTTACGGTGAAGATTTAGTACCTGCTGTGAATATTAATAAGTATTATTTGAGATTGCAATGTGAAGCGGAATTAAAAAGTTTGTTGTTAAAATATAAAAACAATTTCTTAATGAATATTCGTTCTGATAAAGAGATGAAAAAGGTTCTTGATAAGGTTATTAAAACCTTGCTTGTTATCTTTAGAGCGGTGTTAAGACTTCATAATTGTCAGGTTCCATACAGAGCTGTTGATATAATTGAAAGTGCTTCTAACTTTTTGTCATTTAATAAAATTGTTCTTAACAAGCTTGCTAAAATCAAATATGAAGGTGACAAATGCAACAAGCAGGAGCTTTTGTTTATTGAAAATCAGCTTTTAACAGATTTACAAGCTATGCTTAAACAGGTTGATGCTATGCAATTTTAGTATTTTATGATATACTATAATCATTGAAATTTTAATAAAAAATGTTTGGACGATTAGCTCAGTTGGTAGAGTACTTGAACGACATTCAAGGTGTCACTGGTTCGAGCCCAGTATCGTCCACCATTTCTCAGAAATGAGAACCGATGCTCTCACGCATATTTTAATCGTTGATTAAAATATGTTGGTTCAGTCTTTCAGACATCCTGCCTCGTAAAGTTCGGATATCCCATCCTCACTAACGATGCAAGCGAGCCCAGTATCGTCCACCATTTTTATTAAAAAATCCGCAATATAGAATTAGGAAGTTATTATGCAAGATGCAATAGTTATGGAATTAGATTCAAATTTGTCCTTTAAAGCGCAAATTGATACGACACCTGCAACAAAACAAAGTTTTGCAACGGTTTATGTTGATGAAAAAGAAGTCAAACGTCCGACTATTACTCAGTCTAACGGCTTAATTGATTTTAAACTGGTTGATGCGGACAGCAAAATTACAGCTTTTATAGAAAAATGGAATAAAACAAGAAAAAGAATTAATCTTATGGTTGAATCTAATGACCGTATGTACTTTTTAAAAGGATGCTCCGTTAAAAAGTTTGAAAGCTCCCAAAAAGCTTTTACTGTTTTTTATAATACTTATAAAGAAGCATAAAGGAAGTTTTATATGACAAAGGTATCAATAATTGTTCCTGTGTATAATGTTGTTGATTATCTTTCTGATTGTCTTGAAAGCCTTGTAAAACAAACCCTTGATGATATAGAAATAATTTGCGTTAATGACGGTTCAACTGATTCAAGTTTAATTGTTCTGGAAAAGTATGAGAAACAATATGATTTTATTAAAATAATTAATCAAAGAAATAAAGGTCTTGCTTCTGCCCGTAATGCCGGAATAGCAGCTGCAAAAGGTGAGTATTTGGGATTTATTGATTCAGATGATTGGATTGACACGGAGTTCTATGAAAAATTGTATGAGGCAGCAAGACGGCATAATACGGATATTGCAGCTGCAAGTATTATAAGAAAAAGAGAACATTCTCAAAAGTTTCGAATAAATTATTTTGATGAAGAAATTTTTTTCGATATTCAAGATAAAATTTCTGCTTGTAATGTGCCGGAAATGTGTTACGTCTGGAATAAGATTTATAAAAAATCATTTCTTGATAATAATAGCTTAATCTTTGCGGACGGTAAAAATTTTGAAGATATACGTTTTACAATAAGGGCTTTATATTATTCTAAGTCTTTAGTAACTGTTCCTGATATTTACTACTATTACAGAGTAAGAAAAAATTCTATTGTTAAAACACTTTCAAATGAAATGATTTCAGCGCGCGCGGAGTCTTTAAATGATATGTTTGAATTTGCAGATTTAAAAGGAATTATGTTTGACAATAAGTTTCGTTGTTTTACTGTAAAAATAGTTTATTTAGCTAAAATAACGATGTTAAAAATAAAGCAGTACCGTAAAGAGTACCGCTATTATTTATTTGGTTTTATTCCTATATTTAAAAAGCCTATATAGCTTTTATGTAAGCTTCAACATCGTCTTCAGTATTCATTTCTGTTGCAGCTACAAGGATTTTATTATCAGCAATTTTTAAACCGCCGATAATATTGTTTTGTTTAAGTTTTTCAAGAGTTTTATCAGCATCGTGAACTTCAATTACAAATTCGTTAAAGAAATTTTTGTTAACTGTTTTAATTCCTTTTTGGGCAAGTTTTTCTGACAACTTATGTGCAATTTTTGCGGATAAATATCCTGCTTGTCTAAAACCTTTTTCACCCATAACAGTCAGATATAAAGTTGCGCAAAGTCCTATCAAAGCCTGATTTGAGCAGATATTGCTTGTTGCTTTTTCTCGTTTGATATGTTGTTCACGGGTTTGAATAGTTAAACAGAAAGCTTGATTTCCATCTGCATCAACAGTTCTTCCTGCAAGACGTCCCGGAATCTGGCGCATAAATTTTTCTTTGCACGCGATAAATCCTGCATGCGGACCGCCAAATGACATCGGGATACCTAAAGTTTGAACGTCACCTACAACAATATCAGCTTCAACAGGAGGTTTTAATACTGAAAGTGATGAGATATCAGTACATACAATTAAAAGCGTATCAAGAGCTTTGATTTCTTTTATTTCACCATAGAAATCAGGATTTTGAATAAGAACTCCCGCATATTCGCCAGTGTTTTCAGGCAGCTTATCAAACCAATCAACTTCTATATCGTTTGAATATGTGTAAGTTTTTATTACATCAATATATTCGGGATTTAAAGAATTTGATACAAGGACTTTGTTTTTCTTAGATATTCTTACAGCCATCAATATAGCTTCAGCGCAAGCGGTAGCAGCATCATACATAGTGGCATTGGAAATATCCATACCTGTAAGTCTGCTAATCATTGTTTGAAATTCATACATTACCTGAAGTGTTCCTTGTGAAATCTCAGGCTGATACGGTGTATATGCTGTCAAAAACTCAAAACGGTTAGCAACTTGAGAAATACATGCAGGAATAAATTTGTTGTAAGTTCCTGCACCTAAAAAACTGATATAGTCAGTTTTGTTTTTCTTTGCTAATGATTTAATGCGTTTTTGCACATCCATTTCGCTTATAGGTTTTTCAAGTTCAAGTTTTTCCATACGGGCTTTTTCAGGTATTTGGCTGAACAAATCCTCTATGGATGCTGCGCCAATGCTTTCAAGCATTTCTTTTTTTACTTCATCAGTATGTACTAAAAAATTTTTCATCTTATTCCAATTCTTCTTTATAATCTTCGTATTCCAGCAAGTCGCTTTGTTCTGCATCATCACCTGTTGCTTCTATTTTTACAAGCCAGCCTTTTTCATAACTGTCTTCATTAAGTATTTCAGGTGATTCAGCTGCTGCTTCGTTAACTTCTAAAATCTTACCGCTGATAGGCATATAAATTTCAGATGCAGCTTTTACAGATTCAACTGCTGCAAATGTGTCGCCTTTCTGAAATTCCCTTCCTGTTTCTGGAAGTTCTAAAAAAACAATATCTCCAAGCTGTTCAACAGCATAGTCTGTTAATCCGATTGTAAAAGTGTTATCTCCGTTATCTAATAAGAATTCGTGAGATTTTGAACACAAAATTTTTTCTGTAATACTCATTTAATTCTCCTTTTTTATCCTTAAGGGTTTATATTTTTATTTTATTTCTTTTTTGTACAAATGGTCTTTTGACAACTTCTGCATCATGCAGTTTTTCTCTTATCATAACTTGAACAACAGAACCTGTGCAAATTTCTTTATCATTTTTTACATATGCCAGTGCTATATTGCAGCCAAGTACCGGGGATGGTCCTCCGCTTGTTATTACTCCGACTTTTTCGCCGTTTTTGTAAACTTCATATTCATGTCTTGCAATTGATTTGTCAAGCATTTTGATACCAATTAATTTTTTATTTGTACCGTTTTTAATTTGTTCAGTGATTACTTTTTTACCGTTGTAGTCATCTTCTTTGTCTTTGGGTACTGACCAGGATAATCCTGCTTCAATTGGGGTGGTATTTTCGTCAAGGTCATTTCCGTATAAATGCAATGCTGCTTCAAGTCTTAAAGTATCTCTGGCACCAAGTCCGATAGGTTTTATTCCAAATTCTTTTCCTTGTTCAAGGATTTCATCCCAAAGATATTCTGAATTTCGGTTTTCTACAAGAATTTCATAACCATCTTCTCCGGTGTAACCTGTGCGTGATATTAGAACTTTAATACCTGCGATTTTTGCAGGTTTAATTGTAAATGATTCCTGATGAGTGTTTAAGCCCATTTTGCGTAACAGTTCATCTGCTTTTGGTCCTTGTACTGCAAGTAAGGAATAATTATGTGATTGATTATCAATTTTTACATCATATCCTTTACTATTTCTGACCATCCAATTTAAATCTTCATCAATTCTTGAGGCATTGCAGATTACCAAATAATTTAATATACCAAGTTTGTAGATTATCAAGTCATCTATTAATCCGCCATGCTGGTTTGGCAGCTGGCAATATACAGCTTTTTCATAATCTAATTTTGTTATATTTTGAGGAACTAATTTATTTAAAAATTCTAAAGCATCTTTTCCAGAAACAAACACTTCTCCCATATGTGAAACATCGAAAAGACCTACATTTTCACGTACTGTTTTGTGTTCTTCAATGATTGAAGCATATTGAACGGGCATATGCCAGCCTGCAAAATCAACCATTTTCGCACCTAATTGCACATGTTTGTCATGTAAAAAAGTTTCTTTAGTCATAAAATTATCCCCCTTGTGTATAGATTAATTGTCTATGTAAATGGTTATATTGTCAATGTTTTATTGAGTAAGTTGAAGTTCAAATTACAATATGTTATAATAAGAGTGGTCAATAAAAGAAAGGAGCAATTATGAGAAAATTTAGTCACATCTTCGGGGGGGGGGCACTCTAACTGCTCCTGCATTTACTCTCGCTGAGGTATTGGTTACACTTGGTATAATTGGGGTGGTTTCTGCAATGACTGTACCGTCTTTGATACAAAATCATCAAAGGTCATCTTATGCTGTTTCTGCGCATAAGGTCTACAACGAGATGCAGCAAGCTTTAACACAATACCTGACCGATAACAATTCGGTAGGAATTAATGAAACAGGGTTGACTAATGCTGATTTGGATAACTCTGTTTTGCCGTTTATGAAAAAGTATTTTAAGGTTGTCAATGACTGTGGAGATAAAACAACACCTTGTTTTGCAAATAATTATAAGTCATTATCAGGAACTTCCATTACCGCCGGGAGAAAAGAAACTCTCAGGTGTGTAACCATAGCTAGCGGTGCTAGTATTTGTATGCAGCGATTCACCGGTGATTCAGATACAGGATTCGGTTATATTTATGTTGATACAAACGGACCTAAAGGTCCGAATATAGGTTGCAGAGATTATTGGAGAATGTTTTATTTTTCCGATGCATCGGTTGATGGTTATAGATTAAGTCCGGGGTGCAAAAAAGACGGAACTAAATGCCCTAACGGAGGAACTTTGCAGGCTCAAAGAGAATATGATTGGTCTGCCGGCTGCGGAGATCCAAGTGATCCGGAAGATATCGATGGTATCGGAAGATTAATAGGAAACGGCTGGGTAATGGATTACTAGAAAAAAAGGAAGGTATATAGCCTTCCTTTTTAAATCTCTGCAATTTTTTTATAAAGTTCTATTTGTTTTTCTGAAATATTTTTTGGTATTACGATTTTAATTTTTGCATTTAAGTTACCGTAACCCCCGCCTTTTTTAGGCAACCCTAATTCTTTTAATCTTAAAGATTGGCCTGAAGATGTTTTTGGCGGTATTTTGATTGTAATTTTACCATGTAAAGTTTCAATTTCTTTTTTTGCACCCAAAACAGCTTCAGGAGGAGTAATTTCAATCTCCTTAGTTAAATCTGAGCCGTTTACCTCATAATTGCTGTCTTTAATATTTATAACAAGGTACAAATCACCTTTGCGGCCGTATGAATCTGACTTACCTTCTCCTTTAATTCTAACTTTTTGTCCTTCAGAAATATTTGGAGGAAGTTTTACTTTAATTGATTTTGGTTCTGATTTAAAACCTGTTCCGCCGCAAGCACTGCAAAATCCGCCGCCCGGAGGGCATTGTGTACAGCGTTCCATATTATTAAATTTAACAGTAATAGGTTTTTGTTCAAATATGTCTTTAACCGTAACATTTAAATTCATTGTAACATCAAGATCTTCAGATTTCGGAGCTTGTTGTTGTCTTCTCCTTGATGATGTTTGCTGAGCACCGCCAAAATCAAAGCCGCCAAAATTCATACCTTGAGAAGATTTTGCTCTGCCGCTCATCATATCACCGAAAAGAGAGCTAAAGAAGTCCGAAAAGCCTCCCAAATCTTCGCCGTTAAAGCTGTAACTCTGGTATCCTCCGCCTTGACCGCCTCCAAAACCGTATTGCTCAAATCCCGGAGGAGGTGTATAGTTTTGACCGCCTTGCCAGTTTGCACCTAAGCTGTCATATCTTTGACGTTTTTCTTTATCACCCAAAACTTCGTATGCTTCGTTAATATCTTTGAATTTACCCTCAGCCTCTTTAGTTTTATTAACATCAGGGTGGAATTTTCTTGCCAGTTTTCTATATGCTGATTTAATTTCAGCATCTGTTGCGTCACGTTTAACGCCTAATATGTCATAATAGTCTTTATATTCCATTTGATATCTCCTAAACATATAATAATATAAAAATTATTAAAAATTGAAATAATTAATTATTTTTTAAGCATTAAAAAAGACAGAGTTCAATTACCCTGTCTTTTTTATTTATATTGTTACCAAAGCGGCTATGCTCCTTCTTTAGTTATAGCCTCGTAAGTTCATGCAAAACCCGGATGGCGGGTGGAACGGCAACGTTCCTAGAACATTAAGCCTGCTTCTCTGGCAGCATCAGCCAAAGCTGCAACACGACCGTGATATAAGAATCCTCCGCGGTCAAATACTACACATTCAATACCTTTAACTTTTGCTTTTTTAGCGATTTCTTCACCAACTAATTTAGCTGCTTCGATGTTTCCGCCGTGAGCTAATTTTTCTTTAAGTTCTTTATCGTTAGATGAAGCTGATGCTAAAGTTACATGGTTAACATCATCAATTAATTGAGCATATATATGTTTAGTACTTCTGTAAACAGCAAGTCTTGGGAATTCTGCTGTTCCTGAAAGTTTAATTCTTATAGATCTGTGTCTTTTTTGAGTTTTTGGTTTTCTGATTTCTTGTTTAATCATTTTTTTATCCTTTCAATTTACCTGTTTTAGCGGGCTTTTAACCCTCCACATGTAACAACACCATTCTTGAGTTTTATACAAAGCTCAATATGGCGGATGCAGCGTATGCTGCCTATTTCTTACCAGCTTTGCCGGCTTTACGTCTGATGTGTTCGCCTTCATATCTAACACCTTTTCCTTTGTAAACTTCAGGAGGACGTTTAGATCTGATGAATGCTGCAACATCACCAACTGTTTGTTTATTAGCACCTTTTACAGAGATTTTTGTGTTAGCTTCTACTGTAATTGTGATTCCTTCCGGCGGTTCAACTACAACAGGGTGAGAATAACCTAAAGATAAGTTTAGGTTTTTTCCTTCCATGTTAGCACGGTAACCAACGCCTTGAATTTCTAATTTCTTTTCAAATAAGTTTTTTACACCGTGAACTGCGTTTGCAACCAAAGTTCTTGATAAACCGTACAAAGCGTCAGTTTCTCTTGAAGTTCCAACTTTAGAAAGAACGATGTGATTGTCTTCAACTTTTACTGCGATTTCAGGACGAACTTCTACAACTTCTGTTCCGTGAGGACCTTTAGCCGTAACTGTTTGACCGTTTATAGTAACTTCAACTCCCTGAGGAATTTCGATAGGTAATTTACCAATACGTGACATTTTTTTCTCCTTTTGGTATATTTTGTAACAAGTTTAAGCTTTTCTACCAATTACGCTTAAATATTTCCACATTAACCTAATAAATATATACAAAGCCTAATGTAGTGGATGGAGTGGTTATGCTCCTTGTTTAGTTGTCACCTTTTAAGTTCATTCAGAACCCAGGTGGCGGGTGGAGCGGCTACGCTTCTAGTATACGTAGCAAAGAACTTCACCGCCGATGTTTTCTTTACGAGCTTTTCTGTCTGTTAAAAGACCTTTGCTTGTAGAAACAATAGCGATCCCCATACCGCCTAATACTTTAGGAAGGTTTTTAGCTTTGCTGTAACTTCTTAAGCCCGGTTTAGAAATTCTTTCTAACTTAGTAATGATAGGTTTGTTTTTCGCATCATATTTTAAAGTAATTTCTAAAACTTTGAATTTTCCAACTTCTTTTACATTGTAATCAGTAATGAAACCTTCTTCTTTTAATAATTTAGCTAATTGAACTTTTAATTTTGAAGATGGCATTTCTACTGTACTGTGAGAAACCATATTAGCGTTTCTGATTCTTGTTAGCATATCTGCTATCGGATCTGTATTCATTTGATTTTCCTTTTTAACTTGTGTCAAAGGTGCAATTAACTTGCACGCTTTGACTGACTACTTACTAAATTTTTTGTCCGGTTTGAATTTTAATTCACCTTGACAGGTTTTTAGCAGTTTAGCAAGTCAATAAAGTTTATAAATTCTATTTATATTTCTTTATGCCTTACTTAATGCTTTAGATTGCTCTGTTACTACCAGCTTGCTTTTGTAACGCCAGGTAATAAACCTTGGTGAGCCATTTTTCTTAGACAAATTCTGCAAAGACCAAAATCTCTGTGGAATCCGTGAGGTCTTCCGCAAATGCTGCATCTGTTATGTAATCTAACAGTAGGGTATTTGCCTGCTGCAGCTAATTTTGCTCTTTTTAGTTCTTTATCTATCATCGCTTTCTTAGCCATGAATTTCTCCTTCGTTCTGTTTTTTGTTTTTACTTATCTGATAAACAGTATAGCATATACTATTTATTCATTCCTTTAAAAGGCATTCCTAATAATCTTAATAATTCTCTAGCTTCATCATCAGTTTCAGCTGTTGTAATTATAGATACGTTCATACCCTTAACTAAATCAACTTCTTCATAAGTGATTTCAGGGAATAATGCTTGTTCTTTTAAACCTAAAGTATAGTTGCCGCGTCCGTCGAAACTTTTAGCGCTTATGCCTCTAAAGTCACGAATACGAGGAAGAACTACACAAATAAGTTTTTGTAAGAAATCATACATTCTTTCGCCGCGCAATGTAACCATTGCACCAACAGGCATACCTTCTCTTAATTTATAAGATGCAATTGATTTTTTAGCTTTTGTAACTACGCATTTTTGACCTGCGATTTTTGTTAATTGAGCTTCAATTACTTCTGCAATTTTAGAGTTGTGAGAAGCTTCACCAACGCCCATATTTAAAACGATTTTGTGAAGTTTTGGAACTTGGTTAATATTTTTGTAACCAAATTTTTCTTTCATTGCTGAAATGATTTCTTCTTGATATTTAGCTTTTAAACTTTTAGTTTTTGTTGTCATTTTCGTATTTCCTTAATCCTACGATACAATAACATTATACTACAAACATACGATTTGCATTATAATTTTTTTGCATCTAATTGTTCACCACATTTTTTACAAACACGAACTTTTTTACCGTCTACGACTTCATGTTTGATCCTTGTCGGTTTTTCGCATGCAGGGCATACAACCATAACTTTTGAAGCATCTAAAGGAGCCTCAATTTTTATAAGTCCGCCTTGAATGCCTGCCATAGGTTGAGGTTTTTGAGCTTTAGTAACCATATTTAAACCTTCAACTGTAACAGTTCCTTCAGCAATATTTACTTTTTTAATATTGCCTTCTTTTCCTTTATCTTTGCCTGCGATAATCATTACTCTGTCAGTATTTTTCACATGCAATTTTTTCTTTTTGTCTGTCATTGTTTTATTCCTTTTGTTTATTACTCAAATTTTATTGTGAGTTCTGTTCGCTTGCACTAACGGGTTAACCTATGCCTGCTTGTCTTGTACTTCTGCAAGCTAAGCTGTCGCCCTCTGCTCGCTCACGCTAGATAACTTCCGGAGCTAAAGAAACGATTTTCATATAACCTTTATCTCTTAATTCACGAGCTACCGGTCCGAAAACACGTGTTCCGCGCGGATTACCGTCTTTGTTGATGATTACTGCTGCGTTTTCGTCAAATCTGATAACAGAACCGTCATTACGTTTGATATCAGCTTTAGTCCTTACAACAACAGCTCTAACAACTTCAGATTTTTTTACAGGCATATTAGGGTTAGCATCTTTAACTGCTGCTACAATTTCATCGCCAACTGCTGCAAATTTTTTGTTTGAACTTCCCATTACACGAATGCATAAAAGTTCTTTTGCACCTGTATTATCTGCTACTTCTAGTCTTGTTTCTTGTTGTATCATTTTTCTTTTCCTTTATATTAAAGAATGTTTTACTTGTTTGGCAGCGCATTATCTATGCAATGTTGCCGTCCTGAAATTGGTTCAGGATGAAAGGACAGTGTTATAACACTATCTAGCTTTTTCTACTACTTCTGCCAATGTCCAGCGTTTGTCTCCTGAAATAGGTCTTGATTCAATGATTCTTACGATATCACCTTCTGAACAAACGTTGTTTTCATCATGTGCTTTGTAGTTTTTATTTGATTCAATAATCTTTTTGTATTTTGGATGTGGTTCATAGTCTGCAACTTTTACAACAATTGTTTTGTCCATTTTGTTGCTGATTACGATTCCTTGTTTTTCTTTTTTAGGCATTTTATTTATTTCTCCTTGTTTGTACCTATAAGTTTATGAAAAACCTATCGGGCGGATGAAGCGGCTATGCTTCTTTTTCTTTTATTACTGTTTTAGCTTGAGCTATTTGTCTTTTTGTTTTAGAAATCAATGCTGTGTTTTCTAATTTGTGAGTTGAAAGTTGAAGTTTGTAGTTAAACAAATCTTTTTTCCAGTCAACGATAGCACTTTGTAGCTCATCTACTGATTTTTCGCGCATTTCATTTAATTTCATTTTATTAGTTTCCTTCTATCTTTTATGAAATCCCTTATGGGATAAGCTATAAGCTTACGCTTCTAACTTGCTTTTTTCTACTACTTTAACTTTGATAGGCAGTTTTTGAGCAGCTAATTCTAATGCGTGAACTGCAACATTTCTATCGAAATAGTCAAGTTCGAAAAGAATTCTGTTTGGTTTAACTACTGCTACCCAATATTCCAAGTTACCTTTACCTGAACCCATACGAGTTTCTGCAGGTTTTGCTGTAATTGGTTTATCAGGGAATATTTTTATCCAAACGTTACCGCCACGTTTGATTTCACGAGTCATTGCACGACGTGCAGCCTCGATTTGTCTGCTGGTAATCCAGCCGGGTTCTTGGGCTTGAAGTGCATATCCGCCAAATTCTAATTTTGTTCCTCTGGTTTCATGACCTTTCATGTTGCCCTTCATCATTTTGCGGTATTTAGTTTTTTTAGGCTGTAACATTTTATTTGCTCCTGTTATTTTTACTTTTATTTTCTTCTAGTTGTATATGTTATTCAGCAGTTTCAACAGCTCTGCGTTTTGGACGTCTTGCGCCTTTGTCAGAACCTTCTTTACCGCTTTTAGCTTTAATGTTTTGGTCTGCTTTTTCACCAGGCATTAAGTTACCTTTGAAAACCCAAACTTTAACACCAATTTTACCCATTATAGTATCTGCTTCAGTGAAACCGTAATCTACGTCAGCTCTAAGAGTTTGAAGAGGAATTCTTCCTTCTTTAGCCCATTCTGAACGAGCGATTTCAGCACCGCCTAAACGACCTGATACCATAACTTTAATACCTTGAGCGCCTGCTCTCATTGTACGTTGCATTGCTTGTTTCATTGCACGTCTGAAAGCTACACGTTTTTCTAATTGTTGAGCAATTGCTTCTGCAACAAGTTGAGCATCAGCATCAATTCTTGCTACTTCTACAACGTTGATGATAATAGGTTTGCCGATATATTTAGAAACTTCTTTTTTAAGATCGTCAATACCTTGACCACCGCGACCAACAACTATACCTGGTTTTGCTGTAACAACTGTTACTGTTGTATTTTGAGCTTTTCTTGCGATTAAAATCTTAGAAATACCTGCTGTATAAAGTTTTTTCTTAATAAATTTTCTGATTTTTGCATCTTCTGCAACGAATTGGCCATAATCTTTAACCTTAGCAAACCATGTGCTTACCCAAGGTTGAATTATACCGATTCTAAATCCTGTTGGATGTGTTTTTTGTCCCATTTTATTTACCTTTTGTTATTACTACTACTTTTTAGTGATGTCACTAACTTTTAATGTTAAATGAGAAGTGCGTTTTAGTCTTGAATACATACGACCTTGCGCTCTTGTTCTTGCTCTTTTATATGAAACGCTTTCGTCAGCAAAGATTTCAGAAACCTTTAAGCTTTCAGCGCTTACGCCATATTTTTCTTGTGCATTTGCAACAGCAGCTTTCAAGTTCTTTTCAACTACTCTTGCTGCAAAATAAGGCATAAAACGTAACATGTCTTGAGCTTCAACGACAGATTTTCCTCTAACTTCGTTGATTACTCTGCGAAGTTTTCTTGCTGTCATTTTAATATCAGTTTGTCTTGATTTAGCTTCCATTGTTATTTTCCTTATATTTTACTTGGCTTCATGTTTGTTTGCTTTTATGTGGAAATTTTTTCCCTAAAGCTAACTAACGTTATTTTCTTTTAGCAGTCTTATCAGAACCTGCGTGTCCTTTGTATAATCTTGTAGGTGCAAACTCGCCTAATTTGTGTCCAATCATTTGTTCAGTTACATAAACAGGAACATGAGTTTTTCCGTTGTGAACGGCGATTGTATGACCTAACATATCAGGAACAATCATTGATGCTCTTGACCAAGTTTTAATAACTTTATGTTCTGAGTTTGCATTCATTTTTGCGATTTTATTTTGTAGAGCTTCTTCTACGTATGGACCTTTTTTTAATGAACGTGCCATTAATTTATTCTCCTTATTGGTTCTAAGGCTTACGGGGCATAAAGCCCCATTACCTATATATTGTTATTTCTTATTTTTTTCTTCTTCTAACGATTAATTTGTCAGAAGCTTTACCTTTTTTACGTGTCTTATAGCCAAGAGCCGGTTTACCCCAAGGTGTTTTAGGGTGTCCGCCTGGACCTGTTTTACCTTCACCACCACCGTGAGGGTGATCGCAAGGGTTCATTGTAACACCACGTACTGTCGGTCTGATACCCATGTAACGTTTTCTTCCTGCTTTACCGATTGATAAGTTTTTGAATTCTGAGTTACCTAAAGTACCGATAGTAGCCATGCATTCTTTTCTTACCATTCTCATTTCTGAAGAAGGAAGTTTAATTGTTACGTAGTTACCTTCTTTAGCCATTACTTGAGCTGCATTACCTGCAGATCTAACCATAACGCCGCCACGACCAGGTGTAAGTTCGATATTGTGAACAATTGTACCTAACGGAATTAATTCAAGCGGAAGTGCGTTACCAATTTGAACCGGTGCTTCAGGACCGCTTACGATTACGTCGCCTACGTTTAAACCTTCAGGTGTTAAGATATATCTTTTTTCACCGTCTGCGTAGAATACTAATGAAATTCTAACGTTTCTGTTCGGATCGTATTCGATTGTTTTAACTGTTGCCGGTACGCCGAATTTTTCACGTTTAAAATCTATGATACGGTATGTTCTTTTTACACCGCCGCCTTTGTGACGACATGTAATTCTACCTGTATTATTTCTTCCTGCTGTTTTTTTCAATGGTTTTAACAATGATTTTTCAGGAGTTGTGCAAGTGATTTCTTGATAATCACTTTTTGTCATCCCTCTTTGACCTGGAGATGTCGGATTTATTTTTCTGATTGCCATTTTTTGTTTTCTCCTTTAATTGGCTTGGTATCTTTTACAGGATATATGCCTTACACCCTGTTTTTGCTGCTCTTATTAAACAGCAACTAATTCTTCAATCGGATCGCCTTCGATTGTTACGATGGCTTTTTTAGAAGAATCTGTTCTTCCGAATTTATATCCCATTCTTTTTTCGTGTGATGGCATATAAACTGTTCTTACTTTTTTAACTTTTCTTCCAGGAAAAGCTAATTCTATTGCTTGAGCAATTTCAACTTTTGTAGCATCTTTTGTTACTTCAAAAGTGTATTGTCCAAGAGATGTAGCACCTACTGATTTTTCAGTTATGATAGGTTTTTTAATTACATCAAATAACTTTTCTGTATTTGTTCTTGCTTTACTCATTATTGTAGCCTTTCTGTTATATCGTTAACAGCAGATTCAGTAATTACAACAGAATCAGCTTCTAATAAATCTTTCACATTAAGGTTTGAAGGTAAAATAATTCTTACGCTCGGGATGTTTCTTGCTGCTAATTCTAAGTATTTGTTTTCAGCAGCTTTTACATCAGCAACGATTAAAGTTTTACCTGAAACGTTTAATGATTTTAATGCACTAACCATCAATTTAGTTTTTGGTTCAGTAATTGTAGAAAAATCTTTAACTACAACCATTTGTTCACTTCTAGCTGACAATGCTGATTTTAAAGCTAATTTTCTTGCTTTTTGAGGCATGTTAAAGCTGTAATCACGTGGTTGAGGTCCAAAGATAACGCCGCCGCCTGCAAACAATGGAGAACGTAAAGAACCTGCTCTTGCTCTGCCTGTTCCTTTTTGTTTCCAAGGTTTTCTGCCGCCGCCTGAAACTTCTGCTCTTGTTTTGCAAGAAGCTGAACCTTGACGTGCATTGTTTAATTGTCTTCTTAATGCTAAGTGCATTACATGTAAATTGGGTTCAACACCAAAAACACTTTCGTTTAAAGTGATTTCACCTAATTTTTCTCCATTTGTATTTAATATTTCTTTTGACATTTTGTTATTTCCTTATTATTAAATATTATCTCCGTTTAAGACTGCTTACCGCTTGCAGTTGCTTTATTTGGCAAGACCAGCCGGTTTTAATGACTTACCTTGTCTTGTATATAAAACTAATTCCATTTAGTTCTTGTTGGAACGATTGTTACCAATCTGCCTTCGCATCCGGGTACTGAACCTTTTACTAATACTAAGCTGTTATCAGCATCAACTTTAACTAATTTAAGTTTAGTAATAGTAACTCTTTCATTGCCCATGTTACCGGCCATTCTTTTACCTTTAATAACACGGCTTGGAGTTGTACCTGCGCCGATAGAACCTGGTTCTCTGTGGTTTTTAGAACCGTGTCCCATAGGTCCTCTTGAGAAGTTCCATCTTTTTACAGTACCTTGGAATCCTTTGCCGATTGATTTTCCGCAAACGTCAACTTTTTCTACGTTATCTAATACTGATAATTCGATTTTGTCGCCTACTTTGTAGTCTTGTGGATTGTCAATTCTGAATTCTTGAAGGTGTCTGAAATTTTCTAAGTTATTTTTCTTAAAGTGACCGATTTCAGCTTTAGTTAAGTGTTTTTCTTTAGCTGCGATTGTGCCTACTTGAATTGCGTTGTAGCCGTCTTTTTCAACTGTTTTTACTTGAGTAACAACAATCGGATCTACTTTAATTACAGTTACGGGGATAGCTAATCCTTGTTCGTCAAAGATTTGAGTCATTCCCAATTTTTTACCTATTACACCTAGTGTCATATTCTACCTTTCTTGCTCGCCATACTTGGTACGGACACAAATCCGTCCCTATTTCTGGGTTGCATTTTCTCTTGCGAGCGCTACGTCTTGCTAATCTTTACCTAATTTGAGGGCTTTCACCTCAACAGCCTTTCGGCTGTCCTGAATGAAGTTTTGCTTCAATCAGCCGCAGTTCACATTACATGCATAATGCTTATTTAGTTTTCAAAAAGTTTCATCTTGCTCGTTCGCCTTAAACGTGTTTCCTGTTGCCAACTTTAAAGATTTTTTTTGTTGGTAAGCTTTCACACTCGGCTCATTCGCGCTATAATTTAACTTCGATATCTACACCAGCCGGTAGATCTAATCTGCCTAATTCTTCAACTGTTTGTTGAGTTGGTTCGTATATATCGATAATACGTTTATGGGTTCTCATTTCAAAGTGTTCACGAGATTTTTTATCTACGTGTGGAGAACGTAATACGCAATATATACGTCTTTTAGTAGGTAAAGGAATAGGACCAGCTACTTTAGCGTCTGTTCTTTTTGCTGTTTCTACGATTTTGTCTGAAGATACGTCAATTAATTTATGATCGTATGCTTTTAAACAAACTCTGATTCTTTGTCTTTTTGTGCTTGCCATTTGCATTCCTTTTTCTTTTTAATTTCTGTATTACACTGCCTGGAAGTGCTATTCTACAAATATTTCGGATATTAGTAAATACTTTATTCCAAGCATATCAATGGTAAAACAAACAAAATCAGCTGTCAACAGTGAGATTTGAAAAATGTATAGATTTGTAAATCCCTGTTAAGATAAAAAAAGATTAACCAGTTGGTTAATCTTTTTTTTCATCTTTCTTATCTTCTTCTGATTCGGTTGTTTCTATTTCAGTATCTGATTCTTCCGAATTTTCTTCGTCTTCTGTTATTTCAACTTCATCTGAATCTTTATCATCTTCTGAAGTTTCTTCCTCATCAGATTCTATTTCTTCATCTTCATCAGCATCTTTTTCTTCTGCTGCAAGAGCTGCTTTAATTTCTTCTTCATCTTTAGCTCTTATAACAGGGATGGAAAGCATTAGTGCAACTTGTTCTCCGTCTTGTTCAAGATTAAGCTCAAGGGCTTCTTTATCCATTTCAACGTATTTTGAAAGCAGTTCAACCATTTCGCGTCGCATACGTTCCATTAACTCCGGTGTTAAATTTGTTCTGTCCTGCATTAAGACAACTCTTAAGCGGTTGCATGCTGTTTCTTTTGCTGATTCAGCCGTTTCCGGTTCTGTTTGACGAAAGAAACCTAAAACTTTGTTATATAAATCTGTAAAAATTTCTTTCATCTTACTTCTCCTTTCCCATTAAACCTGAGAAGAATTTTTTCATTTTTGCCATAACGCCTTTAGGTTCTTCAAGGTTTAAAAACGGAACATCTTCACCGATAATTCTTCTTGCAACATTGTTGTAAGCTTGACCTGCAAGTGATTTTTCATCGTTTACAATCGGCTCGCCTTTGTTGGTAGATGTGATTATTCCGGTATCTTCAGGAATTATACCTACCAAATCGGCAGAAAGTATTTCTACAACGTCATCAACGCTCATCATGTCATTAGATTTAATGAGGTTAGGACGAACTCTGTTTAGCAATAATTTGTATGACTTAATTTCTTCTTTTGCTTCTAAAAGTCCGATAATTCTGTCTGCATCACGTACAGCTGACATTTCAGGTGTTGTCACAACGATAGCTTCAGATGCACCAGCAACTGCATTTTGGAATCCTTGTTCAATACCTGCGGGGCAGTCTACAAGAATAAAATCAAAGTCTTTTTTAAGTTTTTCACATATATCTTTAAGCTGTTCTTCTGTTACAGCTGTTTTATCACGAGTTTGTGCAGCTGCCAAAAGACAAAGGTTAGGATTTTTTTTGTCTTTAACAAGTGCTTGTTTTAATTTGCAGCGTTCTTCCACAACATCTACAATTGTATAAACTATTCTGTTTTCCAAACCGAGTAATAAATCTAAATTTCTTAATCCGAGATCGGTGTCAATCATTACAACCTTCTTGCCGGCTTTTGCAAGAGCTGTACCAATGTTGGCATTTGTAGTAGTTTTACCTACACCGCCTTTTCCGGATGTTATTACGATAACTCTACCGCTCATTGTTTCTCCTTTTTATTAGCTGAGAGGCAGTGACGCCTTCATGTTATGTATAATAATTTGTTTTTTGTAAATGCAAGCTTCTTCCGGAGTGAAAGTTTCTGTCTTTTGAATATAAGGAATATTAATATTATCCGGACGTCTTGCAAACACGTCTGCTATTCTTAATTGTATTGCATTCATTTTTAATGCGCGAATTCTTGCATATTGGTTGCCTTCTGATCCGGCGTGAGCAATCCCTCCTAGTATACCCCATACTGTGATATCCCCTTTGGCAATAATTTCTGAACCGGGATTTACATCTCCTATTATAACGAGGTTTCCGTCAGAGGTAATACTTTGCCCTGAACGTAATGTTCTTTGAATGTATAATGTCGGAAGTTTTTCTGTTTCGCGCAGGCATTTTTGAACTTCTTCCGATGTGAAATCTATTTCATCAGCTTCGATGCTGTTAGCATTTTCTAATTCGCTGTTAAAGTCTTCTAGTTCGTCATAATCATTGTTAACCTGAATTTCTTCAACAACAGGAGCTTCTTGTTTATTTGAAACTTCTTCAACAGCTTCATTAATTGTTTCGGGGACAGCTGCCTCAATCACAGGTGTTTCAATAGTTTCAGCATTATTAACGGTTTCTTCTATCGGCGCAAATTCTTCTGCGGGTGAATCTTTTTTCAGTTCTTTCAAATCTTTTTCTTGGGCGAAAGTTTGAATAGGATTGTTTTCATCGCCAAAGATTTTGTCAAGAGCACGTTCTAATTCTACATTAACTTTTTCCTGATCGGCATTAAATTCAGGAAGGGGAACTTTATTTTCCAGAACTGAAACTTCAATTCCCAATTCTTCTGCAGACAGAACAGTTGCTTCAGAACTTGTATTTATGAATTCAATTTCAGAATTCATGGATTCAACAAGAGCTTTAATACTTGTCAGCTCGGTAGCTGATAAGTCAACAGAGCCGAGTTTTAAACATACTCTTTTGCTTTGAGCATCAGGCAGGTCTAATATTCTGCTAAGCTCATAAATGATTTCCGAAGTTTTACGGGCGTTTGAAACGTCTACGATAAAACCGTTTTCGATATATCCCTTATCCATAATTTTCCCTTCCGCAAATCTGTATTATATTTCATGAACATACATGAAACATTTCAGAACATCAACGGTTTATTTCGAATTGTAATATTTTATTTACGGAAGTTATGCAAAAACGGATTCATCTACATGTTTACCTGCAAGATGCTGAACCAATTCTGATTTGGTGATTTTTCTATCGCCGTTTTTGTCAAGTCCTCTGTTGCCTTCATAGTAATTTAAAAGTCTGCCGTTAGAACCTCTTTCACCTTCTGTGCAAAGTACTTCTCTGTCAGCTCTGCCGGGTAGAAATGTTATTGCATATAAATCTGCTGCTGACAATTTTGCATCGCTTGAAAATCGGTAGCTTTTTGCTATTTTGAGATATTTTTCGGCTAAATCCAATTGTTCAATTGGTGACATTGTCGCTATTTTTTCTTTAGTCAGGTTTAATCCGCATTTTTTATTAAGTTCATCAATTGAAGCATTGGTAAATTGAATTAAACCAACGGCTGTTGTTCCGTTCCAGGCAGTGGTGCTAATCCCTGATTCGCTGTTCATTACTGCAAGTAAATCTTTATAATTACAATTTAAATTTTTTGCAACCTGTTTAACTCTTTTTAAGAAGTTTTTATCTAATTTAGCGCTGTTTTGGAAATTTTTATCAATTGTCGGTTTGTAATCTTTTTCCTTAACTTCTGTATTTTTTCTTTTAGTTATAGAAGTAAAATTGTTATTTTCAGTATTATGATTTGCATAATTAGTATTAAATTCTTCAGTAAGATTTCTATTTTGAACCTGAGGTGTTAATGCAAAATTATAAGCAGGGGCATTGAAAGCAGGCGCCATAAGCTGATTTGCCATTGCAAAAATGTTGTTATAAGGCATAAACATAGGCATATATGCCGGCATTGCAAAGCTTTGCTGAAACATAAACATATTTTGCTGCGGCATCATAAAATTAAACAATGAATTCATCATTCCGAAGCGGAATCCTGAATTAAAAGAATTGCATCCGCAGCCGCCCCAATAAGGAGTAAAACCCATCGGCATACATCTGTTTATATAGAAATTGTTAAATCTCCAGTTATTGCAAAACATTTTTATCCCTAAAATTTATTCCCCGTATATATATAAAGTATTTATTGTTAAGAAAATTGATTATTTTTTCACTACATGTTAAAATATATTAATAAAAATTAACTATTAACTAATGTAAATTTTTATGTTTATTATATTATATATCTTAGGGCAGGAAAATTATGATTTTTAACGAGACAAAAACACATGAAATTACAGTAGACGTAGTTATTTTAACTTTGAAAAATAATGAGCTGCAAGTTTTGCTTGTTAAACGCGTGAATGAACCGTTTAAAGATAAGTGGGCAATTCCCGGTGGTTACGTGAGATTATCCGAAAACCTTGACCAGGCGGCTTTAAGAGTATTGAAAGAACGTACTAATGTAGACAATATTTATTTAGAGCAGCTTTATACTTTCGGCGATCCTCTTCGTCACCCTAATGCCAGAGTTATCACTTGTGCTTACTTTGCGCTTGTAAGATCAGAAGATATTCAAATTGTCACAACTCCTGAGTTGGGTTGGCATAAAATTTCCGATTTGCCGCCTCTGGCATTCGACCACAAAGAAATTATTGAATATTCGTTGAAAAGAACACGTGAAAGATTAGAATTATGCCCTGTGGCTTATCAGTTGTTAAACGAAAAGTTTACCCTTACTGAAATGCAGAAAGCTTATGAACTTATCATGGGTAAAAAGCTTGATAAACGAAATTTCAGGAAAAAAGCACTTTCAACTGACGGTTTAATTGAACTTGACGAGTATACAAAATCTTCATCTAAAAGACCTGCAAGATTGTATACTTTCGAAAACATTAAATTGAATTCAAAAAGAGCCCATTTTATTTCTAAGAAAAAGGAGAAAAAATAATGTTAGTTAATATAATTTGGGCAATTCAAATTATTTCTGCCCTGCTTTTGATTGTATTTATTCTTTTACATTCACCTAAAGGCGATGGAATCGCAGGGATTGGCGGAGCATCACACGTTTTTACATCACAAAAAAGTGCTGAAAAAACTCTAAACAAAGTTACAGGTGTTTTAGCCGCTATATTTATTTTATGCACATTCCTTTTAGGTTACGGCATTATTAAATAATAATGAGTGATGCGTTATGAGTGAAGATATATTTTCACGGAACGAACTCTTTTGGGGAAAGGAAAATCAAAAACTTCTTTCGACTAAGCATGCAGCCGTGTTCGGGCTTGGCGGAGTTGGCGGATTTTGTGCTGAATCTCTTGCAAGAGCAGGTATTGGTGAGCTTACAATAATTGATTTTGATGAAGTTTCTCCATCTAATATTAACAGGCAATGTACAGCTTTTCATTCAACAATCGGCAAAAGTAAGGCAAAACTTTTTGAAGCAAGATTAAAAGATATTTATCCTGATATTAAATTAAATGTGATTGACGATTTTTATCTTGACAGTTTTGACTTTGGCGGGGTTGATTATGTTGCCGATGCGATAGACACTATGCGTTCAAAAATTGAGCTTTTAAAATCCTGCGTCAGTTCTGATATTCCCGTAATAAGTTCTATGGGAGCAGGAAACAGGATTGATCCTTCTAAACTTTATATTTGCGATATTTCAGATATTGAAAATAAAAATGCACCGTTTATTTCAAATATAATTTATCAGCTTAAAAAACGCGGTGTAGAAAGTGGAATTACAGTTGTTGCAAGCCGTGAAAAACCATTCGTAAAAGAAAAGTTAAGCTCAACCGAGCAAATTGTAACAAAATCAGGGGAAAATATTGAATTTACAAAAATCACACCTGCTTCAACTCCCTTTGTTGCAAGCTGTGCGGGGATTTTTATGGCTTCATATATTACACAAAGTTTTTTAAAGGATTATAAATAAAATGAATATATTGGTAACAGGAGCATCAAAAGGCATAGGAAATGCAATAGCAAAGGAACTTGAAAAGTCAGGCAACTTATATGTTACGGGTAGAAATGAAGAAGCTCTTAGAGAATGTATCTGTAAAGATTACTGCGTTTGCGATTTGGCTAACGACATTGAAATTCTTGCTGAATTCATTGAAAAAAATAAAATTGATATACTGATAAATAACGCAGGCGAATATATTTATGGCGCTTTGGAAACTATGAGTACAAATGATATTCAGCGAATTTATCAGACTAATTTAATTTCACCGGCATATCTTATTTCTAAAGCAATCCCTGCCATGAAAAACAATAAATGGGGAAGAATAATTAATATAGGCTCTATTTCAGGTGTAATGGGAGAAGCTTATGCCAGTCTGTATTCATCATCAAAAGCAGGACTTATAGGTTTAACTAAAGCTTTGGCTCTTGAACTTGCAGAATATAATATTACGGTTAACACAATCAATCCCGGTTGGGTTGAAACTGAGTTAGGAATGAACTCCATTGATGAGAGTGAATTTTCAAAAGATGAAATTATTGAATGCATTCCGCAAAAACGTTTTGTAAAGCCCGAAGAAGTCGCAAAGCTTTGCAAATATTTAATTTCAGAAGATGCAAAAGGAATTACGGGACAATCAATAAATCTTTGTGCAGGATTAAGTGTAGGTATTTAACATGTGTCATTATATAGTGAATAAAAAGCTGGTTTATTATATTGAAACTATGATTATACCTCGTTATGCAGACTTTGATAAAGGTCATAATCTTGAACATGTTAATACGGTTATCAATGAAAGTTTAAAACTTGCTGCCGAATGTAATGAAAACCTTGAGTATGCTTATGTTGTAGCTGCTTATCATGACTTAGGTCTTTGTGAAGGCAGAGAATTTCATCATATAGCTTCGGGGAAAATATTAGAGGCTGATAGCCGCTTGCGGGAATGGTTTTCAGATAAAGAAATTAAATTAATGAAAGAAGCAGTAGAGGATCATCGGGCTTCTTCAAAAAATCCTCCGAGAAGTATTTACGGAAAAATTGCAGCTGAAGCAGACAGGGATATTGTGCCGCTGAAGATAATCAAACGCACAATTCAATATTCAATTAAAAACAACCCCTCTCCTGATAAAGAATCACATTGGAACGATTTAGTTACGCATATGGCTGAAAAATATTCTGAAAACGGATATATGAAATTATGGTTTAAAAATTCAAAAAATGCCGTTCGCTTGAAAGAACTTAGAACAATTATTGCAGATGAAAAGCATTTGCGTGAAATTTTTGAAGATTTATATGCTAAAGAATTTTGTTAACTATCTCTTGAGCTGTCATTTTTAAACAATCTAATTTATCGCATGTTGTCTGGCGATGCTCCCAAAGGCAAGGCTTGATGGGACAGTTATCATTAGCTTTAAGCGGGATAACATTTTCTGATTGCGGGATTAATTTTTTATCATCTGTCGGTCCGAAAATAACGTAAGTTTTTGTTTTTACTGCTACGCCTATATGCAGAGGAGCCGAATCAGAGCAGATAAATTTTTCCGATTTCGCAATAAGCTCACCCAAATCTTTAAGGCTGTGTGTTTTTCCGAAATAATCTTCAAAATTATTATTTTTAATATTTTTATGTATTGTTTCAATGCATTCTTTGTCGTCAGGACCGCCTGTGAGAATTACTCTTTTACCGTTTTCCAGCAGCAAATCAACGATTTGAGCCCAAGTTTCTGCGGAAATTGTTTTAATCATGCCTTTTTGAATACTCATTTTACTAACACCCGGGTGGATTAATATTGAATTCGGGATTTTTTCCTGCGGTTCAACATTTATCTCAGGTAATTCGGTTTTGTAATCAGTTACAGGAGATACTAAATCATGATACATTGCACAAGCGTACTGGTTTTTATTTAACGGAACAGCTTTAGTCAATAAAATTTCGCTTAATTTGCCTGTGTTATACCCGTAACGTTTTTTAATACCTGTTAGTGTCAAAAGGATACTGATTAATTTGTTTCCGCCTGATGAAACAACCATATCAAAATGACCTTTACGTGCCAAATACACAAGTTTTAACAGTTCTATATATTTATTTTTACCTTTTACGTCTATTAAAAATAAATCATCAATAATGTTGGTTAAAGATTTAACGCCTTTACTTCTCGGCTCAAGTGCAAGAGTTATTTTTGAGTTCGGGAATTCTTTTTTTAATGATATAAGTGCAGGAAGGAAAAATATTTCATCACCTATTCCGCCAAAGTTTATTGCTAATATGTTCATAATCAGATTATACAATAAAAATATTTTGTTTATAATTATTTTTAATTTAATTTCTGTTTTGTCACAAATTATGTTTGTAGTAATATAAATCTATGGTAAATAAAGTCAAGACTGCAACAGTTATCGGGTTAAATGCATATCAGGTTTTTGTGGAAACAGATGTGATTAATTCGCTGCCTTCTTTTTCTATTGTTGGTTTGCCTGACACGGCAATTAATGAGGCTCGTGACAGGGTGCGTTCTGCAATTAAAAATTCAGGCTTTACTTTCCCTGCTAAAAAAGTTGTCATAAATCTTGCACCGGCAGATTTAAAAAAAGAAGGTTCAAACTTTGATTTACCAATTGCAATCGGGCTTATAACCGAAGAAGGTATTTTAGAACCTGAAAAACTTGATAATTATGCTTTTATCGGAGAACTTTCGCTTGACGGTTCATTGAGAGGCATAAACGGTGTTTTGCCTTTAATTTTGGGGCTGAAAGAAGAAGGAATAAAAAATGTTTTTGTTCCGTATGTCAACGCAAAAGAAGCAGCTCTTGCGGGAAGCGATATGAATATTTTCGGAGCTCAGTGCCTGTCTGATGTGGTTAACCATTTTTCAGAAGCACCTCTAAAGCAGACAGTTGTTGATATAAACTCTTACTTAACCGTAAATTCCAATCAAGATTACATATATGATTTCAAAGATGTTAAAGGGCAGCAAAAAGCGAAGCGTGCGTTAGAAATCGCAGCTGCAGGCGCCCATAATATTTTGATGACCGGTTCTCCGGGGTCGGGTAAAACTCTTATGGCTAAGTGTTTTGCATCAATTCTTCCGCCATTGGAGCTTAAGGAAGCATTAGAACTTACAAAAATATACAGCATATCAGGTTTGTTATCTCCTGATGAACCTCTAATGACTAAAAGACCTTTTAGGTCTGTTCACCATACAGCTTCAACAAACGGTATAATAGGCGGTGGTTCTTCGCCAAAACCCGGAGAAATTACGCTGGCACACAGAGGAGTGCTGTTTTTGGATGAAATGGTTGAATTTCCGCGAAGTGTGCTCGAGGTTCTGCGCCAGCCTCTCGAAGACGGGGAAGTGGTAATTTCAAGAACAAAACATACAGTGAAATATCCGGCAAAATTTATGCTTTTGGGAGCTATGAACCCTTGTCCTTGCGGTTATTTAGGTGATAAAGAAAAGCAGTGCACATGCAGTGAGTTTCAAATAAGCCGATATCAATCAAGGCTTTCAGGACCGTTGCTTGATAGAATTGACTTGCATGTTGATGTTCCGCGTCTTACTTCAGAAGAACTTTTGAATACACAGCCTTCATCCGAATCTTCAACAGATATAAGGAAATGCGTTGTGAAAGCCCGTAAAATTCAGGCAGAAAGATACAGCAATGACGGAATTCTGACTAATTCGGAATTAACTTCCAAATTAATCAGAAAATATTGTCAAATAGATAAACCCAGTGCAGAGCTGCTTAAAATTGCCTCTGTAAAATATCAGCTTTCCGGCAGAAGATATGACAGAATTTTAAAACTTGCAAGAACTATTGCAGATTTGGAAGGTTCTGAAAATATTCAGCAGGCACATCTTATGCAGGCGCTTCAGTATAGAATGAATAACAGGAATTAATTAGGCAGGCATTCCCAGTATCCTTTGGTTTCGTCATCAGGACAAATATCATTGAATGCATAGTAAGCACAGCCTATGCCGTTTCCTTTTTGTTTTGACTTAATAGTGCAGGGTTCACCTAGTATATCAGCCCAATATTCATCCTTTAGCTCATCTTCCGTATAAATTTTGCTCATTTTACCAGGCACGAGTGCATCTCTGTTGTCAAGATAAAACTTGAAAATATCATGACCGTATTTATTTGGTCTTTTTTTCGGCCCGTTTATATCTACAACAATATAAATTTTATAATTTGTAATTGTTGCCGATACAGCTGTCCCGTCTTTCATAAGCTTTTCAGGTATTGGATAATCCACTCCTCCTGTTTTATAACTTTGTGTACCGTTATAGTTTTGTACTTTATCATATTCAATATCACCTATAACATTTGCATTTTTATAAAATAATTGTTTAAAAGCTACAGCTTCGGTGTAACCGTTAATTGTTTTGTCAAAGTTGTTAAATTGATTGTTTAATCCCTCACCGCTTTCAAGTACGGTAAATTGAACAGCCTGCGAAATAGTTGAATAAGATTTTTTGAACTGGTTCTCCAGCACTTTCTTTTGATAATTTGATATCAACGACGGCATTGTCATCGCCGCAACCACACCAATAATGCCGAGAGTAACTAATACTTCAGCGAGTGTAAATGCCTTAACCCCTTTTACCCAAGCAACCTTACCGGGGGGGGGGCAACCCTTAATGCTTTAATATACATAATTTCAGCCTCCTTTTTCTCTTATTATTATTTACTATCGCAGATGTTTTGTCAAGACATCTGTATTTAAGTCGTTAAATTGAAGAAACCAGCCACAAGCCCGACAACAGCCGAAACACCTAAATAAAATAGAGGATCTCTTTTTTCCGTAATACTTGCAACAAATAAACAAACCAACAAAACCATTCCAAGAAGGTTTATATTATCAATAAACATATCAACCCCTATAGCTGCCAAAAGTCCGCAGCCTGCCGGTTTAAGTGTATAAATTACTGACTGAACGTATTTATTATGTTTAAATTGTTCCAAAAGTTTTGAAATTATTATAACTATTATAAATGATGGTAATATTACTGATGTTGTTGCAATTGCGGCACCTAAAATTCCTGCTGTTTTAAATCCTGCAAAGGTTGCAACGTTTACACCTACAGGTCCCGGTGTGATTGAAGATACAGCAATCATATCCGACAGCTGTTTTGTTGTATACCATTTTTGAACATCAGCTATATGATAAAGAAACGGCAATGTAGCATATCCGCCGCCAAAAGAGAATAATCCGATATGGAAAAATTCTAAAAATAATTTTAAATAAATCATCATTTTTCCTTATCTCCATATTCAATTTTTTTCTGAACCTGAAGCCATAAACCTATGAATATTGCAAGAATAATCAGAGCGGCAGGTGGAGCTTTAAAACATGTTGATAAAATAAATATCAGGAAAAATACCCAGCAGGTAAATTTATCAACAACGCTTTTTCTCCAAAGTTCTTTTACGGCAAGGAACAAAAGCATCAATACTCCGATACCTACTCCCCAAAAAATACTTTGAATAAATTTAAAATGCACAATTTCTTCAAGTAATTTTGCAATAATAATGATTGAAATAAAAGCAGGAGTAATCATTCCGAGTATAGCAGCAAAAGCTCCGCCTGTTCTTCTTAACTTATAACCAACAAAAATTGAAAGATTTGCGGCAATAAGTCCCGGTATGCTTTGGCTTAGGGCATAATATTCACACAGCTCATCATCATCAATCCAATTTCTTTTTTCAATC
The DNA here is from genome assembly GCA_900548405.1 of Candidatus Gastranaerophilales bacterium. Lineage (GTDB taxonomy): Bacteria > Cyanobacteriota > Vampirovibrionia > Gastranaerophilales > Gastranaerophilaceae > Stercorousia. The sequence goes on from UNSJ01000016.1 coordinate 36,006, forward strand.
AGTTCAGACTGCAGTATCGGCAAAATTACATAGCCGCCGCCAAGCAGTAATGTACCTACTTTGAAAAAAGTTTTAAATATTTGGTATAAAGTCTTTTCCATATCTCTAGTTGTTAAGAGTAGCTTTTAATCTCGCCATTGCTCTTGCAATAGCAGCTTCAGCTCTTTTAGCATCAATTTCAGCTTCTGATTCGGCAAGTCTTGCCTGTGCTCGTTTTAAAGCTTCTTTTGCTCGTGTTACATCTATTTCATCACCATTTTCAGCTGTTGTGGTGAGGATTAAGGCTTCATCATCTTTGTATTGAAAAACTCCGCCCATTGTTGTGAAAAATTTTATTTCATTTTCTTTAACAGTCTTGGTAACACCTATATCTAAAGCTGCCATAACTGGAATGTGACCTTTTAATATACCGATTTCACCATCAGTGGTTCTGGTATAAATTTCGTCTACATTCTCGTCAAAAACAACTCTTTCATGTGTAATTATTTTTAAGTGCATGATAGAACCTCAATGTCTTCTTGGTTGCTCGCTTGCGGGAGCGGGAGTTCGCAAGAACTCATTCCCGCGTTTAACGGGTCTGCGGTTGTTGTCTACAATGGCATTTGCCATTTTGCCAACAAACCTCGCCCTCAGCTCGCAATCCGCTTGGCTTTTTCAACAGCTTCTTCAATTGTTCCTACCATGTAGAAAGCTTGTTCCGGAAGCTCGTCATGTTTGCCTTCAATAATTTCTTTAAACCCTTTAATTGTATCTTCAAGTTTTACGTATTTACCCGGAATACCTGAGAATTGTTCAGCAACAAAGAAAGGTTGAGATAAAAATCTTTGAATTTTCCTTGCTCTGTTAACTGTTTCTTTATCTTCTTCAGATAATTCATCCATCCCCAAAATCGCAATGATATCTTGAAGTTCTTTATATTTTTGAAGTATTTCAAGAACTTTTCTTGTAACACTGTAATGTTCTTCGCCTATAATATTAGGATCAAGAACTCTTGAGCTTGATTCCAAAGGATCAACCGCAGGATAAATACCTAAAGATGCGATTTGTCTTGATAATACAGTAGAAGCATCAAGGTGGGAGAAAGTTGTAGCCGGAGCCGGATCGGTCAAGTCATCAGCCGGTACATAAATCGCTTGAACAGAAGTAATTGAACCGTCTTTGGTTGATGTAATTCTTTCTTGAAGCTCACCCATTTCATTTGCAAGTGTAGGCTGATAGCCAACAGCTGAAGGCATACGTCCTAACAATGCTGATACTTCAGAACCTGCCTGAGTAAATCTGAAGATATTATCAATAAATAACAATACATCCTGTTTAGAGTAATCTCTAAAATATTCGGCAGCAGTTAAAGCTGAAAGCCCTACTCTCATACGTGCTCCAGGCGGTTCATTCATCTGCCCGTAAATAAGAGCAACTTTGTCAAGAACTCCGCTTTCTTTAAACTCGTTCCATAAGTCGTTCCCTTCACGAGTTCTTTCTCCTACGCCGCCGAATACTGAAACGCCGTTGTGAGCCATCGCGATGTTGTGGATTAATTCTTGGATAAGAACGGTTTTACCTACGCCTGCACCGCCAAATAAACCGATTTTACCGCCTTTTTGATAAGGTTGTAAAAGGTCGATTGCTTTAATACCTGTTTCAAGAATTTCAATGTTAGTATTTTGATCAACTAATTTCGGTGATTCTCTGTGGATTGGAAGATATGTATCAGTATTAATTTCTCCCATTTCATCAACAGGTTCTCCTACAACGTTTAAAATTCTTCCTAATACCGGTTTTCCAACGGGAATTTTAATAGGTTCGTTAGTATTAATAACTTTCATGCCTCTTTTTAACCCGTCAGTTGAAGACATAGCAACAGTTCTTACTCTGTTAGAACCGAGCATCTGCTGAACTTCGGCAACAATATAAGAGCCGTCATCTTTATTTATATGTAATGCAGTATAAATTTCAGGTAATTCACCTTGTTGAAACTCAACGTCAATAACAGGACCGATAATCTTTGTTATTAACCCTTCATTTTTTGTTAATGTATTATCCATTTTGCTCTCCTTTAATGCTACAATTATATAACAAGAAAAAAAAATAACAATTAGTCATATAAATTAATAATATTTAAAATAATTTACATTGCACTAGCAAAAATTTTTTTTCTTGTGTATTATATGTTTCATAACTTTTTATGGAAGATATAATGCAGTTACTAATTGAAAAAGAATTAAATTCTAGTGATAAGATATTGAAGCCCGACTTCAATTCTAAAACAGGGCGCGAACTTCTGGCTTTTTACCTTCAAACGAAGTTCAAACAAATTTTAGCCTATGATAAACGCTGTCCAACCCCGATTTTTAAAGAAGTCAGTCCTACATTTATATCAAGATTTACAAAAAGGCTGATAAATAATCCTTCTAAGCGTTTGCTTATAGGTATTACGGGCGAATCCGCCTCAGGCAAGTCAACTATATGCCGGGAGATAAAAAACATTATTGAACAACTCTCAATGCCTGTATCTGTCCTTAGTACGGATAATTATTTTAAAGATATTTCTGCCCTGATAAAAAAATACGGAAGTTTTGACAATTTGACCGATAACGGTTATGACATTGATGCCCCTGAAAGTTTTCAATTGGAATTATTAAAAACAGATTTAGAAGCCTTGTCATCAGGGTGTGATATTAAAGCTCCGCGCTATGTTCCAAACGGAACAGGAGTTTCTATTCCTAACTCTTTAGATATTTCATCAGATAAAATTATTGTAGTAGAAGGTATAGCTACAATGTACAAAGATGTTAAAGATGTTTTTGATGTAAAAATTTATATAGAAACCGAAAACAATATCAGACGTGAAAGATTTATTAAGCGTGCTATGGCTGAACGAAATCAAAATGAAGAAAATGCAATTAAACAATGGGAATATTTGCTTCATGCAGGCGAAAAATATGTAATTCCTTGCAGAGAAAATGCTGATTTTGTTTTAAACGGTCATTCTGATTTACAATATTTTGATAAAATTTTAGAGTATATTCACACTATTACAAACAATTTTCAATAAGTTTTCTTAATACTTTTGACTTTTTTGCCACACTCTAAAAAATATGATACAATTACAAATAATTATTATTGTGTAATTTTTTTGAATTAAATACACTAAATAATTGATACGGTATTTAACATATTTAATTATAATAAAGCAGGATATAAATAAGAGATAGGTGGCAAGTGAGTAAGAATTTTATAGACAGGTTTTATGAAGAAGATACTAAAGACCAGTTCTGGAGCTTAAACAAGAAAATCGGAATTATTTGCGTAGTACTGTTTTTGTCTGTCATTATGATAAACACAACAGGCTGCACAAAAAACGAAACAGCAGATGACACTTCTCCTGACAGCATATCTATTGAGCAGCCGGGAGGTATTGATTCTCCGCAAGATACCGTGAAAGTCGGAAATGACGGTATTAATGCGGCAATAGCACCTGATGATGTTTCTGTGGTGGCCGATCAGAGCGCGAAAAACAACCAGAAAATGGTAGCAATGTCTGTTGAAGACATGGGAAGATCTGATCCGTTTTTGCCAGAAAGTGAAAGAGTTGTAGTAAAACCGAAACCGAAATTAGATTATGATTTGGTTCCGCCTCCTGAAATGATTGCAGTTGACAGTAATGCTGTTGATGTAATTGCAACAAAAGTTTCGGGAATTATGTATGATAAATTTAATCCTTCGGCAATATTAAATATTTCAGGTTCTGATTATTTGGTTAGAACAGGTGATATAATAAATAATTATAAGGTATTATCAATCGGAAAAGATAATGTAACCGTACAATTAGGTGCCAATGTTTATAAAGCTGGTGTCGGTCAATTGTTTACGGGAGAAGGTATTAACTATAATACGATTTCTAATCTTGAACACAAATTCGGCGGTTCAGGAAACCATAATGTTAACAGAAAATAATTAATAACCAGGAGCTAATATGAAAAATACAAATTCAAGAAAAATTATTGCAAGCATAATGTTAACAACATTTGTTTTTTCAAATGCATCGTTAGCAGCTTTTGCAATGGAAGATGCCGGTATTATTCAATACGGTGAGAGTGCAAAACCTGTTATAAGACAGGAAGTTGCTGAAAATACGTTAAGACTGAAAGGTGATGTAAGTTTTACCGATAAGAATATCCCTATAAGCATAAGTCTTAGAGATTCTGATGTAAAACAGGTTTTAAGAATGTTTGCAGATAAAGCAGGTAAAAATATCATTTTCCACAATTCCGTAAGCGGTACTGTAACACTTGATTTAGTTGATGTTCCTTTAAATTCGGCGTTCGAAATGATTATGGAAATCAGTGAACTGAATTATGTTTTGGAAGGTAACACTATTATCATAGCTCAAGCCGGAGCAACTGACTTTAATCTTGGTAAACAGGAAATGACATCAATTCCTGTAAAATATGTTGGAGCTTCTGCTCTTGCAGACTTCTTAAATAAAAATATTTTCGCTATGAAAAAACCTGGTTTATCCGATACAGATATTATTGTTACTAACCCTGTAACTAATGAATTGCTTGTATTCGGTAATAAAAATGACGTAGAAATTGTAAAAAAAGTTGTAGAAAAGTTTGATAAGAAACCTCAAACAACTACATTCAAAGTAAATCATACTACTCCTGCAGAAATGGCTGATATGATTTGTAATATGTTATTACCTGCAACCGGTGCAGGAGCATCAGGTGGAGGCGGTGGTGCTTCATCAGGAAGCAGCAGCAGCTCATCAGGTTCATCATCATCA
>UNSJ01000017.1 GCA_900548405.1 Candidatus Gastranaerophilales bacterium
CGAGTTAGTTATTCAATTACAAAATTACAAATAAATAAAATATACTTAAAAAGTAATAAGTATAAACCTTCTAGATGTAATTTACTTTGTAATTTTAAGTAATTCAAAGATTACAAATGGTGCAAAATACCAATATACAATGCTTTTGGATATGTACATTTGAAAAATTTTATATACAATAAATTTATAAATTAATGAAATCGCCAATAATGACACGCTTTTTCAGAATTGCAAAATTCAGAATGAATGAGATTAAACGGAAACGGTAGTTTAAATATAAATATATAAAAAACATCAAAAAGTTTAACGAGGGTCATTCTCGTATCAGTCGAGGTATTTTATGATAAAAGTTGATTATTTAAAAGAATTTACGGCAAAATTACAAAGTTTAGATAGGTCAAAGCGAACATATGATGTCTTTAGAGACTTTTTGATATTAAGCACTTGTGCATTAGCACAACCGTTCTATCGAAGCGATAAGATTGAGCAGAAATATTTAGAAACAGTAAACAAATACACAAAGAAGCAAGCAGAAGAATTTTCACAACTGCTTGCTTTTTTAATTGATGCATTGACGGAAAAACACCAAGACTTTTTAGGACAAGTCTATATGCAATTAAAGCTCGGAAATTCAGTTAATGGTCAGTTTTTTACTCCTTATAATATAAGTCAGTTCATGGCTGAAATAAATTTTACAGAGGTTGAAGAAAAGCTGGAAGAACAAGAATTTATAACTCTTTCAGACCCTTGTTGCGGTAGTGCGGGTATGATTATTGCATTTGCTGAAACAATGAAGAACAAAGGCTATAACTATCAGAATCAATTATTTGTTGAAGTTATAGATATTGATGAAATGTGTTTTATGATGGCATATATTCAGCTTTCATTATACGGAATTCCTGCAAAAGTAATGTTGGGTGATACATTGGCATACAAATTTAGTCAAATTATCTGTACCCCGATGTATTTTATTAACGGTTTTTCTTGGCGGTTAAAAGAGGCTGAAAAGACAAAAACAAACTCCGAGAAAGAAATTATAAAAAAAGTTGAAGAAATAAAACAACTTACATTATTCTGATATGTCACAAAATGGCGTAGGTTAAGTGCATAATAAAATTAGAAAGATAAAACAATGCAAGATACATTAAAAGAAGATGTCAAAAGACTTATAAAAACAAAATGGTTAAATGTAAATTACTCAAAATTGATACATTCATTATTTATCAGCTTAAAAATAACTAAACATATCAGTTTAAGCATAATGTTATCTTTTTATCGAATGTCCTTTGATTACGGCTATTTATCATTAGGCTTTGATTTTAATTACAGATTAAAAAATATCGACCACAAAAGTATTGGTATAATTGTAAATCTTATCCTTTTAAAAATAGAGATAGAATGCTCTGATGACAGACACATAGAAGATTATAAAGGAGTAAAACAATGAAAAATATTATGGAAGAATTATCACCTAATCTTAATGTTATAATCTTCTATGACGGTTCAGGCAAAACAAAATTACTGAATTATCTTAAAGCACAAAACTTAAATGCGGAATTTATTGATAATTGTGGGCATGATTTAGACCATAACAGATTGGTTGAATTCACTAAAAGCTTAAAAGAAAAATCAAGAAACAGGCAATATATCGTAGTAAGTCTTAGAAAAGAAATCATTGATATAGCAGATAAACTTATAAAATTATAAAAGGACTAACCGCAACAGTAGAGAAATGACGAGGAGTAAAAAGAATAATGCAACAAGCAATTATAAATGATGAATTAATGGGTGAAGAACAATTATATTATTTCGAAAATGACATCAATTGGTATTATTGTAAATATTTTTCATTCAGAGAAGAATACTGTTATATAGATACTGATAGAACTATTAAACAAAGTTGTTGTTTTCAGGAAAAATCTATTCTTCCTGATTATTACTATTGTAATTGTACTTTTGATATATCTTTTAAAACTATAAAAGGTGAGAAATATGCCATATTAGAATTTCCGAATGTCATATATAAAATCCCTTTCAAATATTACAATAACATAATAGAAGCGTTATATTGCGATATATATGCTTACGATAATTCAAATAATTTAAACTATTCAAACTTTCAAAACAAACCTTTAATATTTATGGATAATGATGAAATTATAGGTTGGATAGAACCTTGTGCTTTTGAAGCTTATAGGGTATGTGAATATATCGAAGAAGATGTTAAGGGAATACCGCAAGATATTATAAACAATTTTATTTTTAAAGACGTCTCGCCTTTTAAAAACGGTATTTCAAGAGTAAAATTTGATGATTTTTGTGCAAAATTAGATACAGACGGCAATATTATTCAAAAATATGAATGTGATAATTGTTGGTTTTATGGAAAATATACGACTATACAGATTAGCGGTAAATGGGGAGTTATTGACTCAGATAATAATTTTATAATTCCTCCAAAATATGAGAATATAGACTATATTCAAGATGATATGTGGCGAGTAACTTTAAATAATAAACAAGGGATAATCGATAGTAATGATAGCATTCTTGTAAATATTATTTATGACGAACTTACTAATTACAAAAACACATCATATTTAATTGCCGTAAAAAATAATTTATGGGGAATAATAGATAAAAGCGAAAATATTATTATTCCTTTTGAATACAGTCAACTTTGGTATGGGTATATAGGTAATGAGATAAAAGACAGCAACATATATGCGATGAAAAATGGTTTTGCAGGTATAATCAGTATCAAAGGGGATATTGTCATACCTTTCGAGTATAAAGAATTATTTTATTTGAGCGAAAATACAATTTCTGCAAAAATTGATAACGAAAAATATATCCTAATCAATGAAAATAATGAACGAATCTGTCCGACTATATTTGAAGATATGCATGAAAATTTTGACAAAACTGATATTTATCCTGTAAAACTTAATGGCTTATGGGGTTTTATAGATGAATTAGGGAACACAAAAATTGATTTTAAGTATGAAGATGTAAGCAGATTTAGTGATGGCTATTGTGAAGTTGCTATCAAAGGACAAGAGCTGATTTTTAACAATTTTGGCTTAATTGATAAATTGGGCAATTTAATATTGAATTATGATTATCTTATAAATTGCACATTCATGATTGATGATGAACGTTTTGTTGTAGAAAAAGAACATTACAAACCTTTTATAGTAGATAAAAACAATAAAATTATCAAAAATGAAATATATGACCGAATATTACCGTATAGCAACAGTACATGTTTCCCCGCAAGATTTTCTGAAAATATTTGGGGTTTTGTAAATAGAAACGGAGAACCGCTAAAAATCAACAAAGAGAGTTTTAACATACCTATAACAACTATAAATTTTGATGGTATAGATAAAAGGACATTATAGTATCTGTTTTCAAGGGAAAGTTATTATAAATCCAAACTTAAATAAACATTATCAATATTATCTTGTGTAATTCCTATATAGCGAAGTGTTACGCTTGTTGAGGAATGATTAAACAATTTTTGTATTATTGCGATATCATAGCCATTTTTGTAAGCATGATAACCAAAAGTCTTACGCAAAGTATGTGTTCCGATTTTATCTTTAATTCCAACTTCTTTAGCAACATTACTCAAGATTTTGTACGCTTGTTGCCGTAATAAAAAACCTTTGTTCTTTCTTGATATAAACAAAGGCTCATTTTCTTTATATTCTCTTGTTTTGAGATACTCTTTTAATGCTGATTTAGTCTTATCTGATAGTGGAAAATCCTTAAATTTGTTTGTTTTCTTTTCTCTCAGTCTTATTCGTTCTTTGATTTTATTACCTTCAATAACATCTGATACAGTGAGTTTCAACAAATCACTAATTCTTAATCCTGAATTAATGCCTACTACAAACAGACAATAATCTCTTAAACTTTGTTGTTTAAGCAGTTTTTTAATAGTTTCAATTTTTCTTAAATCTCTAATTGGTTGTACGAATTCCATAAAATACACCTCAAATTCAATGATACTCTATATATTAATATTATAAATTAAGTATCATTCAATGTACATAAGGATTTTAAAGATATTGCAAAATGTATTTCAAATATAATCAGGATAAATTAAACAAATAATTTAGCGAATGATACACAATATAATTATGTATCATTCGAAATCAAATAAATCTTTTACAGAAACTTCAAGAGCTATGGCTAATTTAGCAATAGTCTTAATGTTTGGATATTTTTCACATCTTTCCATTTTGCCAATATACGACATATCTAAATCAGCAAGTGAAGATAATTGACCTTTTGATAAGCCCTTTTTTTCTCGTAATTCTTTAAGTTTTATTGCAAAATTCTCACAAATATTAGCAACCATAATACAATTGTGCTACAATACTCTTGGTCTATTATAGACCTAAGGTCTAATTTTGAATTTTGTTACGACACATTTTGACATGGTTGTGTGTTAGAATGTAGGTAACAAGCAAAAAAGGAGCATTTTTATGACTATAAAAGAACAAAAACAAGCATTACTACAGTTATTGACTTCAGATGATTTAGCAGAATTACAAGTAAAATCAAACTACAATTTTAATATTTTTCAAGCATTAAAATTACAAAACAATGAAGTCAAACATTCTAACTTTTTAGGTTGGCTTTTAACACCTTTTGAAAGCCATCATCTAATGGATAGTTTTCTAAAAGAATTACTAAAAATTGCATTAAGAAATAATACCGATTTGGTAAATATCTTATTAAAAGATTTAACTGATGCTAAAATAACATTAGAAAAGACGACCAATGACGGAAGAAGAATGGATATATTTATAGATTGTCCGAGAAATAAATTAGTCTGTGTGATTGAAAATAAAGTCTGGTCAGGAGAAGGTTGTAACCAATTAGAAGACTATAAAAAATATGTGTTAAATCACGATAAATACAAGGACTATGAATACAAATATTTTTTATTTTTAACTCCTCATAAATATTCACCCTGCGAAGATTACAAAGGCTATATAAGAATAAACTACGGAGACATTTTAAAAGCAATTAACAACTTGATGAAACAATGCGGTTGTTTGCTTGACGATGATATAAAAATATTTATAGAGCATTACATAAAAATGGTAGAAAGGAACATTATGGGAGAAACAGATAAAGAAATCGTTGATTTATGCAGAAAAATATACCGTGAAAACAAGTCTGCTATTGATTTAATTATAGAAAATAATAACTATAAGGCAGACATATTGAGTCTTATGGAAGAAATTATAAAAAAAAGAACTGATTTACAAGAAATTACAATAGAATCTAACGGAATAATAGCATTACCAAGTAATTTGAATAACTTAAATCAATTAAAATATGGTGAATGGACAAATGATAATATTGTACAAATTCATTTCATAAATTTTGCACAGGGGCATAAAGATGCATGTGTTGAAATACTTGTTGCACCGCCTAAAAATATGGATGACAATGAAAAAAGAAAAAATTTGCTTAAAAAAATTGAAGAGAAAACAGGCTTAAAGTTTAGAGGTAAAGACTGGAACTATACAGAACCATTTAATATTTTAACTTATGAGGATTGTTTAAATTATGAAAACGAGCAAGAAATCAAGGCTCATATTGAAAGAAAAATGGAAGAACTGAAAATCAAGTACATTGATGCTTTGAGAACTGCATTAAACGAACTATAAAATTTTTACAACGCGAGTATGACACAAATTAACATATTTGCGTTGTATTATATATATGTAAAAAATTGAGGTTACAATGTCGAGATTAAACAAGGCAGAAGATATAATTGAACTTGCTATGATGTTTCAAAACAGTTTCTCGGGACTTTGTATAGCTGATATTCAAAAGCATTTTGAGTGTTCAAGACGGTCTGCCGAACGTATGAAAACTGTATTATTTGGACTTTTCCCCGATAAAATCGAAGAAGTGCCGACTTCTGACAAGAAAAAGCACTGGCGATTTGTTAAAGGCACAATGAACTCTTTAATTTCCTTTTCAGTCGATGATTTTGCGAATTTAGAATATCTGAAAGGTTTATCAAACGATGAAAACAAGAAAAAACAACTTGAAGAATTGATTTTAAAAATAAAAGCTCTGACACCGCAAAAAAATGCAAGAGCATTGGAAACTGATATTGATGCAGTGATAGAATCTGAGGGGTTCGCCGTAAGACAGTATTCAAGGGTAAAAGCTGACCCTAAAATAATGGAATTTCTTAGGTATGCTATGTTGTCATTTAAGAAAATTACGTTTGATTATCTAACGGATAAAGGAAATCGCAAAATTACTTTGAACCCTTATGGTGTGATAATATCGGATAAATACTATCTTGTAGGCTATAATGAGTATGTAAACGATTTGAGGCTTTATAAGGTTGATAAAATAAAAAATCTTGAAATTACGCAAGATTATTTTGACAAAGACGACGATTTTTATTTGCAGGAGTATTGTAATAAATCATTTTCAATATACCAAGAAGAACCGCTTAATATTACACTTGTTTTTGATAAATCGGTAGCAGAAGATGTTTTGAATTATCATTTTCACCCGACACAAAAATTGAAAACCTTAGACAACGGCAATATCGAGGTAAAATTCACATCAGGCGGAACTTATGCGATATGTCAAGAACTTTTCAAGTGGGGAACAAACGTGAAAATCAAAAAACCAAGTCGATTAAAGACATATTATAAACAGTATTTATCAGATGTTCTTAATAATTTATAAAGTTATTTATAAATTTAGCGAGAGGATACTGTGATAATCGTCGTTAAACTTTTATTGTCTTTTAATATTAAATATTATAAATAAAAAAGAAAGTTTACTGCGGTATATTCTGAAATCAGTTTTTGATAAAATATGCTTATGAGTTTAAAAGATTATTCACATAATGGTAGATATTTAGAAAAAGCTTTTAGCAAGTATTCATCAAAAAGCCAAAAAGATTTATTGCAAAAATATGCTCTGTTAATTAAAAATGTAAGGTTAAGATTTGAAACTTACGACGATATTGATAGAAATATTGAAATTGTAAAAAAATTATCACCTAAAGACAGGACTATTGTTTTGTGTGGTGTAAAAATCAGGTTAAGTTATAAACGTTTTTACCTATTACAACTCTTGTTAGGTAAAGGTACTTGTGATGATATGGATTATATTGATGCATGTTTTAGCAAAAATCATTTTACATGCAGAGTATCAACAACATTGGGCAATATGAAGTCTTTTATTAGCAAGTTTAAACAAAATCTTTTTGACTCAATAACTGAGCATTATATCAATGAAGATGATTTTAAAGAACAAGATGAACAGATGGTGTCAGGAATAATAGATAAATTAATCAAAAATAACATACGATACGATAAATGTACAATTACTACAAGTTTTGTTATGGAGCAAAGAGTTAAAAAGCAAAAGTAAATAAAAATTTACAAAAGTTGCCAAAATAATATAGAAATTTTTGTTGAAATATAGTGTTAATCAACAATTTAAGCATTGAAGCCAATATAATTAATTTTTTGTATATCGTTCATAACTCCTTCAAAATTTTAAATTTTAGGTTGCCACTTTAGTGTGTACAATATGGCTAAAACCCGTATTATATTTACTTTGTTGCCATATTGGTATAATATAAAATTATAAACAAAGAGAGGCGACATAACTGCCACCTCATAAAATTATTTGCAAATATATTATATAACAAAAATTAAAAAAGCGGTAGTCTGTCCTCCTCTCTTTGTTAAGTAGTAGAAAATAAAAAAAGGAGACAGAAGATGACTAAAAAAAATTTATTATGGAACTGGTCACAATATGCGACCTTCCCATGTAAATTAAACACAAAAATCCCTGCTACAAAAAACGGCTTTAAAGATGCCAAATTTGGGCAAGATGTGTTGAAAATCTTTAATCAAGGCTACAATGTAGGTTTAGCATTATCAATGTCAAATTTAATTGCCATTGACTGTGATGTAGATGAAACAAAAGGCTACAATGGGCTAAAAACTTTGACTGCAAAAGAAAATGAGCTTGGAAAATTACCCAAGACTCTAACTCAAACTACTCCCAGAGGAGGGAAACATTACATATTTTCAACAAAAGGCATTATTAACCCTATAGGCAAAATAGGCAAAGATGTTGATATTAAGCATAACGGATATATTATGATTATGCCGTCAAAAATCAATGGCAGAGACTACATAATAAATGACGGATATGATGAAAATCTTGATTTTACAATAGCGGAACTTCCAAAAGCTTGGTTGGATTACCTTAATAAAGATACTAACCACAGCAAAAACCACGTAAGAGCAACGAAATTTGCCTTTGAGAAATCCGTAATATACAAAAATATTGATATTGAAAAAATGTTCAATAATTGTAATTTTTTGAGTAATTGTCGAGATAATGCCGATATATTAAGTGAACCGGAATGGTTTTCGATGATTTCTGTGTTGGCACAAATTGACAACTCTGATGACCTTATACATAAGTTATCAGAGCCTTATCCAACATATAGCTATGCCGAAACTCAAAAGAAGATAGATAATGCTCGTAAATTCAGTTATCCTCAAAGCTGTAAGTACATTTCAGAGAACTACCCAGAAATATGCGGAAATTGTAACAATGCAACAAAAAAAAGAGGTGTTTAATTATGACAGACATAAACAACCAAAATAATATAGAAGGGCAAAGCCCTCTTGATAAAGGCAAAAAGACTATTGATGAAGTATTTGAAGAGTTAAAAAAGCGATTACTTGACCTAACCTTTATTTCAAATTACTCAACGAAAAATAAGATTGACGAATATCTTTTGCCCAAAACAAATAAATTTCTATATCAGAAATGGAATAGGACTTATATGGTGGAAGTTAAAAAGGGTAAAATAGTTTTTAGTTTAAAAGCAAACTTTATCATTACAGATGTCAAGGAATGTACTCTCATTTACAATGACAAGAGCGGAAAACCTTCACTAAAATATTATTTGGTAACATTAAAAAATGCCAATTGCAAAATTGAAAAAGATGTTGAAATAGCAAATAATTCAAAATCAGATTACAAGCAATTTCAGGCAGTCATAGATAGTCGTTATAATGATTTTGTAATTAATATGACGGAATGCGAATTTAAAACTTTTGTGGCTAAATTTATATCACCAAAAGTCGCAAGTAATGCAACAATTTACACAAATGCAGGCGTCTTAGAACGAGGCAAGTTTTTATATGAAAATGCTCTTGCAACAGTAGACGGCATTATTTGGGCAGATGAAAACGGCTATATCAAAACAGGTGAAAAGACTTATGTTAAAATCGCTGAATCTACACATTATTTGCCTAAACTGGCAACAAGCGTTAGAACCCCGCAGGTTATAACTAAAGAACTTATGTTAAATCTTTTAGAATGCTGGGAAGATAATATCGTAATACCGCTTATAGCCTTAGGGCATATGGTTATGGCTATATATTTCGAAGACTTTATAAAGCGGTATGGTTGTCCGACACTGATTTTATACGGGGAAACGGGGACTGGAAAATCGACTCTCGTTACTGTTGGGTTATCAATTTTTGGACTTGCAAGGGAAGCTTTAACCTCAGGCGGGTCAACAGCTAAAAGTAATGAATACTTTTGTTCAAAATACAACGGTATGAATGTCTGCATAGATGATGTTAAGGGTGAAACGCTGACATCAAGTAACTTTACGGCATTAGTTAAGGGTATATATAAAGGTGTTCCCCGTACCAAAATGTTACCTTATGGTAAAGGCGTTGAATACATAAATACTTGCAGTCCGCTTGCGTACTCAACGAATGAATCACTTCCTGATTTGAAAGAAGTTATAAATCGTATGAATATTGTTGAAATTTTCGGTAAGGTATTTAAGGCTGATAAATTTAAGTATCACGAAGTTGACAAAGATAACAATGCTCGATTAAAAGAATTGTCACTAATCTTACCTCAATTTTTAAAATACTCAACGGAAGATGTTATTAAGCTTTATGAACAGGTTTTTGAAATCTTAAAAGAGAATGTAAAAGATACTCAAAATCGTGTCATAAATAACATTGCTTACGCCTATACAGGAGCTTTGATGTTGCTTACTATTGCAAATATAGCAATAGAGGACTTGCACGACAAAGTTATTGAATATGCACAAAAACAAATAACTGCGTATGAAAATATTCAAACACCAGTTGAAAAAGTATTTGAAAGCATTATTGTGTTAACTAAATTGGGCATTTTTCAAGCTGGTACTCATTTTAGAATAATGGATGTTGAAATTGGTGATAACATGGAAACACATCTGCGTTTTCATAAGGATGTTGTTTTAAGTGCTATCAATAAATATTATGCACATGATAAGTCTAAACGCATCAATGAAAGTCAGTTTCTAAACTATGCTAAAAATCACAGTAGATTTCGTGATGATAACTGTAGTGTTCGCTATGATAACAATAAGAGCAAAGTTGTTGCTTCAATGTGTTTCAACATTACAGGGTTAGATGATTTTGTCAGCATTTCCAAGACTGGTGTAATAATGCCGGCATCTGCTGATGAACTCAGAGCAAAACTGAATAGCGAGGGTAATAATATGTAATTGCCAGAAGATTACACCCAAGAGGTAACAATGAGTTATCTTTTGGGTGTATTTTGCTGTGCTGTAATTTTGTAATACTCAAATTTATATAAATTATTAAAAAAATGATAACACTTGAAGTAGACGGCATAACAATAAATATACTTGAAAACACCTCTCAAAGCACACCTGAGAGAGATTTTGAGTTGCTTGTTGAATATGCAAATGGACTTAAAGAAATTCACGATACAAAACTTCATGAAGATGTAGCAAGTTGATTATAAGTATTATAAAATGAGTGTAAAGGTAAGAGTATGGAAAAAGCAATTATTTATGTAAGGGTATCATCAGAAGAACAAGCAAAACATGGTTTTAGTATTGAAAATCAGAAAAAAGTTTGTTCGGAATTTGCAGAAAGAAACGGCTATTATGTAGATAAACTTTTTGTTGATGAGGGCAAATCTGCTAAAAATCTTGATAGACCTGAAATACAAGAATTAATGAGCTATTGCTCAAAAAAGAAAAATGACATCAAAGCTCTTGTTGTTTGGCGATTAGATAGAATTTCAAGAAATAATACTGATTATCATGGTGTTTTAAGACCATTGTTAGATAAAAAAAGGATTAAGCTATTATCTGCAACAGAGGCTAATGTTGCATCAATAGAGGGCGAACTTATGCGAAATATCGGTATGAGCTATGCTGAATACGAAAGACAACTTATAGGCGTTAGAACTATTGCAGGGTTAAGAGAAAAAGCAAGACAGGGCGATTATCCAAGACAAGCACCAATAGGCTATGTAAACTATGTAAGAAAAAACAAAACAAAAGGTATAAAAATAGATGAAACAAATGCTTTTTATATCAAAAGAGCTTTTGAAATGTATGATAGTGGAATGTACTCATTAAAAACATTATCAGACAAGTTATATGAGGACGGTTTTAGAACAAAAACAGGCAAAAAGGTGGCAAGAACAACTATTGAACACATGCTAAAAGACATCATATACACAGGTTCATTTAAGTTTGAAGGCAAAGTGTATGAAAATGCCAAACATAAACCTATTATAAGCAAAGAACTGTTTTATAGAGTACAAGACAGGTTAATTGACCCTAATAAAGTAAGAAAACATAGCATTGAATTTATTTATACAGGCTTAATTCGTTGTGGTTATTGTGGTTGTCAATTAACCGCCGAGCTTAAAAAAGGCAAATATGTATATTATCATTGTACTGGCAATAAAGGGGGCAACTGCAAAAGAGATTATATCAACGAAACAAAGGTAGATAAATCTTTTGCAGAGGTACTTAAACTAATCGTCATACCACAAGATATTAGAAAAAATATACATACTGCCTTAAAAGGCTTACATGACAAGAAAAATGGCTATTCAAAGGAAGCAAAGGGTAATATTGAAAGACAAATAAAAATACTTGAAGATAGAATTGAAAAAGCATTTACAAGCCAATTAGACGGAAATATAACCAATGAGCAATGGAAAAAGTATAATGACAAATGGCAAAGTGAAAAAGACAAGTTATTCATACAATTAGAAGAAATTAACAAACTTGATAAACAATTTTATAAACAGGCTGATACTCTATTGAAATTTCTTGACGATGCTTATGACCTATTTTTGAGCGGAACAGTAGAACAAAAAAAGAAAATTTTAGAAATCATATCGGAAGAAATAACTTACAAAGACAAAACTTTTAATGTAAAACTTAAACCAATATTTCAAACAATAGCTGAAAATCAATACAATTTGACTCAAAATTTTGCCAACAATCGAACTCTGGAAAATGGCATTATAAAAGGGGTTGAAACCAGTTTAACCCCTAAATATAGAAAAAACTCCCCAGGTTGGACTCGAACCAACAACCTACCGGTTAACAGCCGGTTGCTCCGCCATTGAGCTACTGAGGAATATATATTTCTTATTATTGTGCCTTGCAACATTGATTGCTAAGGCTTATGTACTTATTATAAAATAAAAAATTTTTATTGTAAAGTACTTTTTTTAATTTTTTTAGTTAATTGAGGATAATTTTACAAGGTTATGGAAATCTTCATGACGGGCTGAAAGCTCGCTGAAGGTGCCTATATCAACTATTTTCCCGTCTTTTAAATATATGAGCTTATTGCATGCTTTTAAAGTTGATAGTCTGTGTGCGATTGCAATAATGGTTTTTGAAGTGCTTAATGTTTTAAGCATTTCGGTTATTTCATTTTCAACCTGAACATCGAGTGCAGATGTTGCTTCATCAAAAATTAAAATTTCCGAATCTCTGTAAAGTGCACGAGCGATTGCCAAACGCTGTTTTTGTCCTTGAGACAAACCGTTTGAGCCGATTATTGCATTAGAGTTAATTCCTTGAGGGTATTCTTCTATAACATCATAAATTTGAGCTGCCTTTAATGCTTTTATCACACCTTCTTCGTTAATCTCAGAGCATCCCCATGCTACGTTTTCTTTGAAGGATTTATCTATCACATTCACCTGTTGAGGTACATAACCTATCATGCGGCGGAATTTTTGATAATTTTTTTTGTTGAGTTTTGTGTTATCAACAATGATTTCACCCGAATCGGGAGGTAAAAGCCCCATTATTACATCGGCAAGAGTGCTTTTGCCGGCGCCTGACAACCCTATAATACCTATAAAATCACCTTTTTTAATTTCAAGAGATAAGTTTTTTAAGACTTTTTTGTTTTCATTGTATGAGAAATTAATATTTTTCAGAATGATTTTATCCATAAAGTTCAGTTTTTCAAAACTGTCAGTTTCGTATTTTTTAAACTCAGCAAGATTGCATTCTTCATATTCAGAATTAATTCTTTTAACAAAGCCTCTGGAATTATTGATGACTATAATTGAAGCCTGAATTCTGTTAAGTGCAGGTGCTATTCTGAAAATGGCAGCAACCATAATTGCAAATGAAGATATTAATTTTGCATTGTCTGTAATATTTTGAATCGAAATAATTCCTGCAAGAATAAATAATGAACAAATAATCAAAAGCTCAATTATATATGGTGGAATTCCGCCGTAAAAGCCTTGAAGCTTTTGGATATTCCTGAATGAAATTTCTTTTTCCATGTAGTTATCAAAGAATATTTTTTCTGCTGAAAGTATTTTCAAATCTTTAATATTAGATATATTTTCCAGCATTGCGGTTTTATATTTTTCGAATTCTGAGGCAATATTAGCGTTTAAATCAGCCATTCTTTTTTTGAAAAATAAGTTTTGTGAATATAATGATACCGCAGAGAAAATAATTGTTACTATTGCAGGTTTTGGAAATTTAATCAGTAATAGTCCGATTATCATTATCACGATAATTGCGTTGGTAATTAGATTTAACCCTCTCATAATAAAACCGTCAATAGATTGGTTGCATAAGATATCCAATACAAAGAGTTTGTCTGTAACGGATGTTTTCATTGTTTCTTTGTATGGTGCATATATATAATATTCCATAAAATTTTTTGTAATGTCTTTTTTCCAATTGACAACAAACTTATTTTGAATATATTGAGAAAATATTATAAAAACATTTTTTAAGAGGAAAACAAAAAAGACGCAAAAACCTATTAAAAGTCCTGCTTGTGTATTATTAGGGATTTTTAAAAACGGTATTTGCGATGATAATGTATTCGGTGCAATAATAAGCATGATAAACGGATAAATAAGCGCCAAACCCAAAAATTCCATAAAACCGGCAATTAATGAAAGTCCCATAAAACCACAGAGGCTAAGGTATCTTCCTTTGCCATAGTAGTGAATAAATTTTTTAAAGTTTTCTAAAAACATGTTAAACCTTATGAAATTATTAAGATATAGAATATTTTCGTAATATACTATATAATCATGGTAAAGGAAGGAGTTAATTATGTCAAATCCTATATTAAATGAAGACAGATTTGGTTCACAGGAAAGAATACTTGAAGGAGAACCGATGTCTATTGAAGGTACTGTTGGAAAGATTTTTATGCTTTTCGCATGCTTAATAGCAGGTGCTGCTATAAGTATTTATTCGCTATTTACTTCACCGGGATTGGTTCCTGTAATGATGGGAGCCGGTGCAATCATCGGTTTAGTATTGGTAGTTGCTACAAGCTTTAATGTAAAGATTGCCAAATACACAGCAGCACCTTATGCATTTTTTGAAGGGTTGGTGCTGGGTGCATTTTCTATGTTTTTTGAAGCACAATGGCATGGAATAGTTTTACAGGCAATACTCGGCACATTTGCTGTATTATTTGTAATGCTTATGCTTTATAAAGCAAAAATGATTCAATACACTGATAAATTTGCAGCTGTTTTAAAAACTGCAATTCTTTCAGTACTTGTTATTTACTTAATTCAAATAGTAGCAATGTTTTTCGGACGCAGTATACCTCTTATTTGGGAATCTGGAATTGTCGGAATAGGTTTCAGCCTGCTTGTTGTTGTAATAGCGGCAATGGCGTTAATTCAAGACTTTTTCTTTATTGAAACAGCTTCTCAAAACATGTTGAGTAAAGATTATGAATGGTATGGAGCAATGGGTTTAATGATTACTCTTGTATGGCTTTATACCGAAATCTTAAGATTACTTGCAAAGTTAAACAGCAGGAATTAAAAAAAAGGACTCTTTTATGAGTCCTTTTTTTATATTAAATTACCGTATATTTTACCGTTTTCATATTTTATAATTTCTATTTTCTGCAAAGTATTTAATAGTTTTTCATCTTTTGAATCAATGAGTACAGTCAGGTAATTTCTTGTAACTCCTTTCAAAAGGCCTGTTTTTTTACATCTGTGTTTTTCTATTAAAATCTCGTGTGATGTTCCGATATTTTTATTTATAAATTCAATATGTTTTAATGCCGAAAGAGCTTTTACAACATCTGCTCTGATTTGTCTTATTTTTTCATCAACCTGATTTTCGGCTTTAGCCCCGACTGTTCCCTCTCTTATGGAATACGGGAATGTATGGATTTGTGAAAGTCCTGAAATTCTTAGATTTTCAACAGTAGTTCTGAAATCTTCTTCACTTTCTCCTGCATAACCTGTAATTATATCGCTTCCCAAGAACGGTAAATCAAACATGCCGTTTATTTTTTCAATTTGTTTTAAATAATCTTCTACCTTGTAAAATCTATTCATTGCTCGAAGTGTTTTATTGCATGCCGATTGAAGTGAAAGGTGAAAATGCGGACAGAATTTTTCTGAGGTTTTAAGAAATTCGAGCATTTCATCAGTTATTTCAAGCGGGTTAAGAGAACCTAAACGATATCTTTCTATTGTAGTTTTGCTTTCTATTTCTTTTAATAAGTCAAGAAGTTCAAGCCCGATATCTTTTCCCCATTGTCCTATGTGTATGCCTGTTAAAACTACTTCTTTAAAACCGTGTTTTGAAAAATTGTTAATTTGTTCAAGTATAAAGTTAACATCAGCGCTTCTGCTTTTTCCCCTTGCAAAAGGAATTATGCAATATGAACATCTGTTGTCGCATCCGTCTTGGATTTTAAGACTTGCTCGTGTTTTTGTCATATCTTTCAACACAGCTTTATTAAATTCTTTTAGCTCCATAATATCAGCGGCTTTAGATTTTGTGCCGATATTTTTTATTTGTTTTAAAGTTTGAAACATATAAAGCTTTTCATCATTGCCTATAACATAATCAATAAATTCATTTTCAAGCAGTTTATCTTTTTCTATTTGCGCAACACAGCCTGTAAGAACAGTTAAAACTTGAGGGTTTTTATGCTTTGCAGAGCGTAAAAGATATAATGCTTCATTGTCACTTTTATGTGTAACAGTGCATGAATTAAGAATATATATATCAGCATCCGTTATATTATTAACTTTTATTAATCCGTTGTTTTGCAGATTTTCCGTAATAACAGAGCTTTCAAACTGGTTTGATTTGCATCCCATAGTGTGAATGTAAAATCTTTTATCTTCTTGTGGGTGATGTATTAAGCTTTCCATTCCTGTATAATATATAAAATAAAATTGGTTGTAAATATTCTTAACAAAAAACTTAATTTTGAGCAAAAAATTTTACTTTTCGGTTTTAATACATTATAATTAAAGTGCGAAAGTGTAGGTGTGTATAATGCAAGTTTCGGCAATAGGGAATCCTAATTTTCAGGGCAGACGTGACAGAATTGATGAATTAATCAGCCTTGATGACAATGCAGTACAAAAAGTAGCTTATTTAAAAACTTACTCCCCTCAAGAAGAAAAGAAACATAGAAAAATTACTAATGGTTTATTCTATGCAGCTCCGATTGCAGCTGGTTTAGGTGCAGCATTATTTACCCGCGGAAAATCTAAAATCTTTTCAAAGGAAGTTTCAGGTTTGGCAGCCCGTGCTGCAAACGGATTGAAAACAACTGCTTTATGGGGCGGTGCTCTTGCAGCTATTGATTTACTCGGAGCAGCTAAAAAGAAATTAGCTCAAAATTCTCCTGAAGTTCGCAGATTTGATCAGGAACATCCGTTCTTATCTTTAGGCACAATGCTTGCAGCAGGATTTGGAGTGCTTGCTCTTGTCGGAAAAGGTGCTGGAAAACTTGCTGCAATGAAAGCTCCTAAAGTATTGCAAAAATATACGGTTAAAACAGCTAAATTCATAAATAATAACAGTGTAATTGGAAAAATGAAATCCGGATTAAACAAATTGGCAGGTAAAACTCCTTCTGCTTTAAAAGAAGCAGGCTCCGTAGCTCTTGATTGGGCTCCTCAAGCTCTTTTACTCGGAGGTTTGTTCCATTCTATTTCTCATGCTTCTGCAAAGAACAGAGAATTCGCACAAAATTATAATGAATTAAAGGAAAAGCAGTTAAACCTTTCTAAAGCTCGTCAGCGTGAACTTCTTTTGCAAAATGATTTCCTGATGCAGGAAGTGGAAAATAGAGAAAATATTGCGCTTGTTAAAGAGCCTTTAAAGGATTTACCTGATGAAGTTATAGAAAAAATCAATGATATTCATCAAGCCGTAGAGCAAATTAATGATATTCCTCAAGAAAATGTCTAAATAAAAAGTTAGTGTGTAGATTAAGAAAGACAGTCAAAATGATGGCTGTCTTTTTAATTTACTTTGTTTAAATAAGTTTTGGTAAGTATACACCCGAGTATAAACCCGCATAATGTGAATTCTATGTAATGCATAATATTCCCGTTGAAAAAGTAATTATTTATTACAGTTCCGCATATAAAGATTCCTATAACAGACAAAACAAATTTACTTTCTAAAATTTCGTTCGATGCAAGCATATAAAGGCTGATAAATGAATATATAAATGTTTTTATTGCAAATGTTACTGACGGATGCGGATTTAAAGAACATATACATACAAACAAGAAAAATAAGATACAGAAAGTTTTTGATAAAAAAGCTTTCCAATCAATTTCTTTTTCTTTATATAACGTATCAATATTGGATTGATTAATAGCTGTTTCATATTCTTCTACTGTAATTACACTTTTATCTTTTAATGTATCTATACACTCTTTGTAACAAGTGTTAACGCTGATTTCTATTTTTGCAAGAAGTTTTTTATCATCAAATTTTAGCTTCGTGCTTTTTTTTAGAATTTCATAAATTGTAAAATTAATTCTTTGAAGTATTGCATCCCAATAAGCTTGAGGAATTGTTGAGCGCATCAAGTCTATACATTTATGATAAGTCCATTCTGCTATTATTTGAGTTAATAATGCAACATTTTCATCGCTTATTTTAAGGTTTTCAGTAACATGTTTTGCTGCAATGGTTGCATATTCTTTTACTGCATTTTTCACATATTTTCTTTCAAACACATTTAAATCATCAGGCAGAACATTATCAGCCTGATTAAGCAATTCCTCTATAAATTCGTTATATTTAAAATTGGACACCTGCTCCAAATAAAACTCTCCTTCTTTTAATTCTTTTCCCTTTCTCATATATTTTTAACCATTTTCCGGAATTAATTTACATATACTTAGCAAAAAAAATTTTTTTAAGTTTTTATATTTCCCAAAGGAGATAATATGATTAGTTTAATTCTGTTTCGTTTAGTAATAATTATCAATCAAGAAATAATATAGTACCTCCCTCTTTTCAAGGCAAAGATGTAATAAGCAGATATGTAAAGCCTGTTGAAAATAAACACTTGCCGCTTCTGGATAAATTACAGGAATTTTTTACAGGCGTTGCAAAAATGCTTAAAGCGCAGCAAAAGACTTTGAAAACTCAAAGCGGAAGTTTAAATGTTTCAGATATTGCAGAACCTATTCCACAGGCTGTTATTCAATTTGATAAATTAAAATCAATGACAGTAAAACCTAAAAAATTTAAAGCTCCTGACGGAACAAGGCTTGATTTATGTCATTTTGAATTTGATGATTCTAAAAGAATTTCAAAATTTGATGTCATATCTTCTGATAATAAAGCATCATCGCTAAAAGGAAATATATTTGCTTATAACAATCATAGAGCCGATAAACATCCTATCAGAGAAAATGAACAGGAAAGTGTAAATAAAATTTTTGACAGATATTCCTCCGATATTATAAATATAATAAAGAAATATCAAAAGAAGCTTTCATAAATTAAAAAAAACGGAGTCATTGCTGGCTCCGTTTTTCTATATGATGATTGAATTATTTCATCAATTCGCCGACTGCTTTGTATACAGCCATACGTTTTGCTGCATCTTCTTCAGCTTGGTTGTAAAGTGCTTCAGCAGCTTCAGGATTTGTTTTAAGCAATTGCTTATAACGTCCTTCGCTTCTGATGAAGTCTTGGTAGCTTCCTTTAGGGTCTTTAGCATCCCAAGTGAACGGAACTTCATTAGCAGGGTTGTATCTGTATAATGGGAAGTATCCTGCTTCAACAGCACGTTTTTGTTCTGTTTGAGTTTTGCTCATATCGATACCGTGAGCGATACATGGAGCGTATGCAAATATGATTGATGGTCCATCGTATGCTTCAGCTTCTTGGAACGCTTTAAGAGTTTGACCTCTGTCAGCACCCAATGCTACTGATGCAACGTAAACATAACCATAAGACATACTCATTAAGCCCATGTTTTTCTTGTAAGTTTTCTTACCGCCGGTAGCAAACTTCGCAACAGCACCTGTTGGTGTTGATTTAGAAGCTTGACCGCCTGTGTTAGAGTAAACTTCGGTATCAAGAACAAGGATGTTAACATTTTGGTTTTGAGCCAATACGTGGTCAATACCGCCGTAGCCGATATCGTTAGCCCATCCGTCACCACCGATAATCCAGATTGATTTATCAGTGAAGTAGTCTTGAAGTTCTCTTACTTTAGCTAAATCAGGACAATCAACATCTGCGTATTTAGCAAGAACTTCTTTTACTTTATCTTGAGCCGCAACAGCTTCATCAGTTTTTGAGTTATCCCAATGAGTTAAAGCTGCTGTTAATGCTTCTCTAATATCAGCAGGAGTTTTATCATTTTCGATAACTTTTTGTGCATAAGATCTCAATAAAGTTCTGTTTGAATCAACAGCTAATCTCATACCAAAACCGAATTCAGCGTTATCTTCAAATAATGAGTTTGCCCAAGCCGGACCTCTGCCATCCTTGTTAGTTGTATAAGGAATAGTCGGGAATGTACCTGAGTAAATTGAAGAACATCCTGTTGCGTTAGCTACGATTACGTTTTCACCAAACAATTGAGATACCAATTTAACATAAGGTGTTTCTCCGCATCCTGCGCAAGCTCCTGAGAATTCAAATAACGGTTTTCTAAGCATTGCACCTTTAATTGTTTTAGTAGTGTTTTTGCCCATTACGTTATCAGGTAATTCATCAAAGAATTTTTCGTTAACCAATTCACAAACTTCAACTTCTTTTTCAATTGTTGACCAAGTTAAAGCTTGTTTTTCAGGGTTTTTGTTTGCAGGACATTGGTCAATACAAACACCGCATCCTGTACAATCTTGACAATATACTTGAACTCTGAATTGTTCACCGTTATCAGCAGGTCTTGCGTCAATTGTTTTGAATGATTCAGGAGCATCTTTCATATTATCTTTTTCGATTAATTTAGTTCTGATAGCTGCGTGCGGACAAGCTGAAGCACAGATACCGCATTGAATACAGTTTTCAGGGTTCCAGTGAGGAACACGTGGTGCAATACCGCGTTTTTCCAGGCAAGCTGTGCCTGTTGGAATAACACCGTCATTTGACATAGCTGAAACAGGAATGTCATCACCTTTTTGTCTCATTGAAGGTTCAATGATTTTCTTAGCAAAATCACTTGCATCATCAGAGATTAATTTAACATCTTCAGCAGCGCAAACACCGTCTAAAGAAGCAGGTATTTCAACTTCTTCACAAGCATCGACAGCTGCATCGATTAATGCTAAGTTCATATTAACAACATCGTCGCCTTTTTTCTTGAATGTTTTCTTAGTCATTTCTCTCATACCTTCTAAAGCTTGTTCAAAAGGAATGATTCCTGAAACTTTAAAGTATGCAACCATCATAACTGTGTTTGCACCTTTACCGCGTAATCCCGGTTGTTTTTCAATAAGAGATTCAGCATCAATGTTGTAGAATTTGATTTTCTTGTTGATTATAGTTTCCTGCATTTCTCTTGTAAGGTGTGAGAATGCTTCTTCTTTGCACCAAGGGCTGTTAAGCAAGAAAGTACCGCCTTCTTTAATACCTCTTAACAAGTCATATCTGCCGATGTATGCATGAGTTGAACAAGATACAAAGTCAGGAGCTGTAATAAGGTATGTAGATTTAATAGGCTGGTCTCCGAATCTCAAGTGAGAAACTGTAACGCCGAATGATTTTTTAGAGTCATAAGCAAAGTATGCTTGAGCATCTTTGTTTGTATATTGACCGATGATTTTAATTGAGTTTTTGTTAGCACCAACGGTACCGTCAGAACCAAGTCCCCAGAACATACAGTTTGTAGTTCCTTCAGGTTCTGTAACGATGTGTTCTTCAACTTTTAATGATTTGTGAGTTACATCATCTTCAATACCTACTGTGAAACCGTGGAAACCATTGTTTTCAGCGTGTTTGTAAATAGCAAATACCATTGACGGTGTAAATTCTTTAGAAGATAAACCGTAACGTCCGCCGATTACTCTGATGTCTTTGTTTTCTAAAGCTGCAACTACATCAAGATATAAAGGTTCACCGATAGCACCCGGTTCTTTAGTTCTGTCAAGAACAGTGATACGTTTAACTGATGAAGGTAAAGCTTCGTTGAAGCGTTTAACGTCAAACGGTCTGTATAATCTAACTTTAACCAAACCGTATTTAGTTCCGCGTTTAGCGTTCAAGTATTCGATAGTTTCTTCAATAGTTTCGCATCCTGAACCGATAGCTACGATTACGTCAGTTGCATCAGGAGCACCTACGTAATCAAATGGATGGTATTGTCTTCCTGTAACTTTAGCAACTTTATCCATATATTCTTGAACAATATCAGGAACAGCATCATAGTATTTGTTAACTGTTTCACGTCCTTGGAAGTAAACATCGGTATTTTGTGCGCCGACTTTACAAACAGGAGCTTCAGGCCTTAATGCTCTTTTTCTGAATTCTTCAATATATTTAGGTTCTACTAATTTAGCAATATCTTCATAAGAAATTTCTTCAATTTTGTGTACTTCGTGAGAAGTTCTGAAGCCGTCAAAGAATTGCAAGAACGGAACTTTAGATTTGTAAGTTGCAAGGTGTGCAACTAAAGCTAAATCCATTTCTTCTTGAACAGAGTTAGCAGCTAACATTGCATAACCTGTGTTGCGGCATCCCATTACGTCTGAGTGGTCGCCGAAAATTGCTAATGATTGAGCAGCCAATGCTCTTGCTGATACGTGAATTACGTGTGGCAGCATTTCCCCTGCAACTTTGTGCATAACAGGAATCATCAGTAATAAACCTTGTGAAGCAGTGTATGTAGAAGTTAAAGAACCTGCTGCAAGAGAACCGTGCACAGCACCTGCTGCACCTGCTTCAGATTGCATTTCAGCAACTCTTACTTCTTCACCCCAGATATTTTTTTTGTGTTGTGAAGCCCATTCGTCAACCCATTCACCCATTGTAGATGAAGGAGTGATTGGATAAATTGCGGAAACCTCGCTTAATGCATACGCAATATGCGCTGCAGCGTAGTTGCCGTCAACTGTTATAGTTTTTCCTGGCATAATTAGCAAACCTCCTTATTTAATGCTATTACTTAATTATACTTTACCATTACATTTTAATACAAACATATTTTTTTGACAAAATTTAATTTATACTTTATAATCGCACATGTATCATTTTTGTAATAATTTATACCGATTAGGCAATATTTAGTGATAACCTGTTTTTATATAAATGTGTGGAGTTGTGACGTATGACCAGACTTAAAGCAATAGATAGACTGAATAAAAGAGTGCCTCCTATGAAACCAAAGGTAGAAAATATTGCCAACGGTATTACAAATGCTGTTAAAAAAGCAAGAAAAAGAATCGGGGGGGGGGCATCATCTAAGCTTGAGCGTTCTCCAGAAAGCGATGTACTTGTACGAAGTAATGCTAAAACCTCGACTGCACAAAGAAAAGCAGAAGGTAAAAAGGTTGATACAAAAACTCGTTTAGGTGATTTTTTAGTATCTCAAAATAGAATCTTAGCTGAAAAATATATGGATGATTTAGAGCGGGTAGCGCAACTGATACCTGAAGCTTCTTTTTATAGAGAATTAAATACTACTAATACAAAAGAGCTCCCATCAATTTTGGATAAATTAGGAAAAAGAACAGAACAATATTCTGAACGCGGTTATTCAGGTGTAATCAGGGATGGCGTTAGAGCAACTATGTTTATTCCTGAAGCGGATAAAAATTATGTCAAAATTGTCAAAGAAATGCAAAAGAAAGGGTACAAGATAGCAAAAACTTTTGCAGAAGACTCTAAAGGAAACATTATACTTGATAAAAACGGTGTTCCAAAAATGGTAGACGATATTGATGTCAGATTTGGTGATAATGCTGTTCGTTCAGGGTATGAAGATGTTCAGATGCGTTTTGAGAAAAATGGAAATCTTTATGAGTTGTTAATTTTGCCGGGACCTAATTATTTGGCAACAAAAAACAAAGAGCATGAACTTGTTTATGAAAATTTCAGAAAATATGATACATTTGTAAAAGACGATGGTGCTAAAGAAATTATCAAAGCTATTAAAAAAGAATATCATAAATTAACAAGAGCGCTTTATACAGAAGCAAAGCACCGTGATGTATCAGGAGCTAATAAGTCAGAACAAATTACTTTTACACAGGAAAGTGTTGATACCGTTGATAAGCTGTTTAAATCATTAAAAACGTTATTTCTTGGTAAATTTAATGCCCAACCGCCAAGTAAGCGTTCTAAACCAAGCTTTAAACAAACCAAAACATATGAAAATCTTGATGCTGTGGAACAAAAGTTGCGTAAAGTTATAGATTTGTATAGTCCTGTCGATTAATTATAACAACATTTTCTATATGATAGGTATGGCAAAACATATCAAAAGGCTGAATGCTTTCTATTGTGCATCCTTTTTCTTTGAGGTATTTTAAATCCCGTGCAAGCGTTGCAGGATTACAGCTTACATAAATTATTTTACCCTTTGAAAGGCGGTATGCCTCATCTAAGCTTTCTTTTGAACAGCCTTTTCTCGGCGGATCAAGGATTATAGCGTCGAATTTACGTTTAGTTTTTTGGAAGAATTTTGCCGCATCCATATTATGAATTTCTACATTTTCAATATTATTTAATTTAATAATTTCTGATGCAAAATTTACGGCTTCTTTATTTTCCTCTACACTGACAACCTGCTTGCAGCAATCGCATACACTTATTCCAAAAGAAGTTACACCTGCATAGGCATCAAGTACTGTGGGGTTTTCGAAATTCTTTTGGAGATAGTCTTTAACGTACTTAAAAATATTTTCGGCACTTTTGGGGTTTACCTGAAAGAATGTGTTAGCTCCGATTCTGAAAGTTTTATCCAAAATTCTTTCTTTAACAAAATCTTTTCCGCAAATACATTCTGTTTTATCACCTAAAATCACATTTGTTTTTTTTGAATTAAAGTTTACGCAGACACCTATAACTTCTTTAAATTCATCAAAAATTGATTGAGCAAAGTCATTAAGCCTTTCAAAAGTTTTTGTAGAGTTTACTACCAAAGTTACAAGGCACTTACCTGTTGCTTCAGAACTTCTTATCACAACGTGGCGTAAATCGCCTGAATGTTTCTTCTCGTCGAAGCCCGAAATTCCGTAATCAAAAGCTTTATTTCTGATGAATTCAATAATATCATCACAAATTTTCGGCTGAATTGGACAATGTTTTATATTGACAATTTCGTGGCTTTGAGGCTTAAAATAACCTGCAAGAATTCGTCCTGAAACCTTTGTTTGTGATACGGGGTATTGAATTTTATGTCTGTATTCTTTTATTTGCGGACTTGCTACAGGAAAATTTACAGGTGTATCAATTCCGCCTATATTTTTCATTGCATCTTCAACAATTTGCTTCTTTAATTGTAATTGGTATTCGTAATCAATAAATTGAAGCTGGCAGGCGCCGCACACTTTTTGCATTGCACAAAAAGGTTCAACTCTGTGAGGTGAAGGTGTTATTACTTCTATGGTTTTTGCAGTAGCATAATTTTTATTTACTTTAGTGATTTTTACTTTAACTTCATCTTCGGGGCAGGCATTTTCTACAAAAACTACCTGACCGTCTACTTTAGCAATACCAGTTCCAAGATTGGACATTTTTTCTATATATACAACTATTTCATCATTTTCATTCATTCTTTGACTTTAAAGTAAAAATGAAAATTAAGCAAATGTTATTTTTTATGCGTTAGTTAATTTCTTTTAATTATTTTTTTTAATTGATTAATATTTCTTGTATTAATTACGTTATGTTTCTCTATCCATCCTCTGCGTGCCTGACCTATTCCAAATCGCATAAAATCATACTGCGTTGTGCTGTGTGCATCAGTTGAAATGACCAGTTTTACACCCATTTCTTTAGCTTTTCTGCTGTTTAAGTCATTTAAATCTAACCTTGACGGCTGTGAATTTATTTCTAAGATACAATTATTTTCTTTAGCCTTTTGCATTATTTTCTCAAGGTCAATGTCATAAGGTTCTCTTTCGTTAATAAGTCTTCCTGTGGGATGGGCAAGGATATTAAGATAAGGATTATCCATCGCTCTCAGGATGCGTTCTGTTTGTTCTTCTCTTGAAAGATTAAATTTGTAATGTATTGCCCCGACAACAATATCAAGTTCTTTTAAAACTTTATCAGACAAATCAAGTGAACCGTCTTCAAGGATGTCTACTTCAATGCCTTTTAAGATTGTGAAATCTTTAAAATTTTCATTAAGCTTGTCTGTTCTTTTAATATTTTCAAAAACCTGTATTTCATCCAGCCCTCCCGCAACGGTAACCCTTTTTGAATGATCTGTATTTGCTATATATTTGTACCCGAGTTTTTGCGCGGCTTCCGCCATTTCTTCAAGTGTATTTTTGCCGTCAGTGAGATTAGTGTGCGTATGTAAATCGCCTTTTATATCGCTTAATTTTATTAATTCAGGCAAGTTTCCACTTTCGGCAGCTTCAAATTCCCCTCTGTTTTCACGCAATTCAGGCTCAATATACGGTAGTCCGAGTTTGTTATAAATACCTTTTTCTGTTTCTCCCGCAAGAAAATCATCGTTACTGAAAAGTCCGTATTCATTAACTTTCCAATCTTTTTGTTTGGCAAGTTTTCTGATAACAATATTATGAGCTTTTGAACCTGTAAAATAAAGCATTGCAGCACCGTAACTTTTTTGCGGCAAAACGCGCAGGTCAACCTGTATTCCTGATTTTAAAATTATGCTTGAGCGTGTATCTCCTTTCGAAAGAACTTCATCAATATCAAAGTAATTCACAAAGTGTGTCATTACAGATATGCTGTCTTCGCAGGTTACAAGAATATCTAAATCTCCTATTGTTTCTTTGCGTCTGCGATAACTTCCTGCTATTTCTATATCCTGAATACTTCTGTTCTCTCGCAAATATTCAACTATCGGAAGCGCATTTTGTTCTGCAGTAGAAATTTTCATGCGGTTATATTTTTCTTTAATCTTTTTAATTTCTTCTAAAATATGTTCTTCAATTTTTTTACTAAATCCCGGCAGGTTTCTTATTTTCTGTTCTTCAGCAGCATGATAAAGGTCGTCAATATTTTGAACATTTAAAATCTCGTATAGTTTTTTAATTCTTCTGGGACCTAGACCCTGAATACGGTTTAATTCTTCAAAATCTATCGGATTTTTTTCTTCAAGTCTTTTTAAAAGATCTATTTCTTTATGGTTAACTATATCATTTATTTTTTGTGCCAAATCGTTTCCGATTGCAGGCAGACTGGTTAAGTCATCACCTTTTTTAACCATTTCTTCAAGATTTTGAGGAAGATTTTCGACCGTGGCCGCAGCATTCCGATAAGCTCTTACTCTGAAAGGATTTTCCCCTTCAAGCTCGAGCAAATCTGCTAATCTGTCAAATATATTTGCAATATCAATATTTTTAACTGGCGTAGTCATAACTTATCGAAGACATTATAAGTTATTACAAATGCATATAAATTACCTGAATTAATTAAAAATGAGCATTAGCAAAAAGATAATAAAAAAAAGGAACAACTTTCGTTATTCCTTTTATTTGGGCGTTAGAAGACTCGAACTTCTGACATCCTCCTTGTAAGGGAGGCGCTCTACCAACTGAGCTAAACGCCCTCAGCAGAATTAATCATAACTAAAAAAAAATTCTCTGTCAACCATCTTTTTTATTTTTTTTTTGAACTTTTTATTTTTTATTTCGTTATAATGTTGTAGAGGTATTTATATGAAAAAAAGAATTATTTTTTTATCGTTTATTCTGACAGGCTTACCTGTTATTGCAGCAGGTAATTACACTTATTCTAATCTTGGTCCTGATCAGGTATATTCAAATGCAAATATGAAATATTCTGTTACCGCAAAAAGTTCTCCCGCGGCAAGCAGTTTTGAGGATTCAATGTTTTTGCAATCCATGCTCTATGGAGCATCTCTTGCAACGGGTAGATTAAATATTCTTGCAACACCTTCAATAAGGACAGCAAGAGCTGGTTTAATCGGAAATTTTATTGATCCTTATATTGTTAATGTAAATAATAAAAGTTATGTTTTGGTAAAAGACAGCAAAAATAATGAATGGACTGTTGATAATATTTTAGGAACAGGTGATGAACGCAGTGACTTATTTGCTTCTTTAAAAGCCCTTGAGTCAGACGGTGACACTTCCAAAATAACTTCTAAAGAATTAAAAAAGGCAAATATCAGATTTGTGCTGCTTAACTATGACGGTTCTCTTGCATTGGAGGATCGAAAATCGGATTATGACCTTAGCAATGTTAAATACATTGACATGAATAATCTCAGAACCGCATTGGGAAATAAAAATCAGGACGGTACTTTTGGTTATTTCTATGTAGTAATCAATGAGAACGGCGAAATAAAATATGCACCTGGCAGAGTAACTTTCGAGGAAGAAAAAGATTTAAAGAAATATATTAAATAATTATTTATTTAACGATTTTTCCAAAATTTCAAATGAGCTGTACACATCCTGGAATATTCTTATATATTCAGCTCTTTGTGCATCATCTTTAGCTTTATCAGGGTGATACTTAACTGCGAATTTTCTCTTAATATTTTTAAGAGTATTTGCATCAAGATTTTCATCATCAAGTTTAGCGGTAAAATCCTTAAGTTCGTCGTCTTTATTCAAAAGTTCTTTTATTTTGGACTTAGCCTCTGTTGTTTTGTCGCTGACAAAGTCATCAAAATTAAATTTGCTTCCGTTTGCATTGCCGGAATTATTATATTTATTTCCGCCAACATTGAAATGTTTATTGGCAAATGCTTCAATATTATCAGTAATTTTGTTAATTTTTTCAATTTCTTGAGCATCCTTTAAATAGTTTGCTTTAGACAGTTTTATGCTTAAGTCAAAATAGGTTTGTGTCCTAAATGTTTCAAAGTATGTTTTAAGAAGCTCTTCTTCAAGACCATCAAATATATTATTTCCTCTAATAAATTTTTCTTTTGCTTCTGCAAATCCGTTTAATATATCATCGGTAAATCTTACATATTCATCTGCAGGAGTGTCAAAAGTAGCTTTTTCAAAGAATAATTGAGTTTTCAAATGAAGTTCTCTTGAATATAAACCGTTAATGTGATGAGAATTTCCTCCCAGAATAGAAGTATTAATTTCTACGTTTTTAGACATTTCTTTTAAATTTTTAACTATTTTTAATTGTTCGGCTGTTGTAAATACGTCAAAATC
This sequence comes from Candidatus Gastranaerophilales bacterium, assembly GCA_900548405.1. Lineage (GTDB taxonomy): Bacteria > Cyanobacteriota > Vampirovibrionia > Gastranaerophilales > Gastranaerophilaceae > Stercorousia. The sequence continues at coordinate 28,969 of UNSJ01000017.1, forward strand.
ATCGTAAGTTGAGGCATGACTGAATAATCTGCAGCCGAGTGAAAATTTATCTTTTATAATTGAAAGAATAGAGTTTGGCATACTGTATTTTTCAGCTTTATTACCATCAAATGCATTAAGCATTTCTTTTGCAAGCTGAATTCCTTCTTTGGTGTTTTCTTTATCGGCACCACAGAATTTAGCGAAATGTATGTCGTCCATTAATTGAAGTTTTAATTCATCAGTTAATGTGCTGTTGTTTAATGTATCTTTTACTTCTTTTATAAAGTTTTCATCTAAATTTTGCTCTTTAAAATATTTGCTGTTATATTCATATTTTAATCCTGCAGTGCTGTAACCTTTGTAACTTATTATACCGCCGGGTGTATAATCAAATTTTTCTTGTTTTATGCCGTTTAATAAGTTTATTATTTTTTTAATTTGTTCATTTGATAATTGGGTTTCAAATTTTTTGCCGCCTAAATAAGCAGTTTCAATTAGTTTTTGTGCAATATTTAATTTAACTTCATCTTGAGCATCAGGTATTTTTGCTATAATTTTATCAATTGTTTCAGGATTTGCTATTTCTTTTTCAAGCATAAAATCGTAAAGTTTATTTATTTTTGATGTTATGCTGTCTGACTTAATATTTTCAGAAGGTTTAATTGATATTAATGTATTAAATATTTCTTCCCAGTTATTGGCATTAATGTGTTTTCCATTTGTAGAGTATGAAAATAAGTGTTCGATAGCTTCCATTTTTAATTTTGGATTTTCTTCTGCTAAAATATTTTTTATATGAGCTGTAGCATCTTCGTTATCGGATAAGTTACCAAGTTTTTCTTTAAATTCTTTTAATTTATCGGTTGCTTTTTTAGTCATAGTATCATTGACTTTTTCTTGAGCTTTTCCTGCGGCATCGCTTGCTGCATCACCTGCTGCTTCCGATAATTTTTCGGTGTGTCTGTTTTTTAAACAGTGGTGAGTGCCTAATGCTATTGCAGCTACACCAATTACTCCTAATGCAGTTAATGCTTTTTTATTTCTTTCATAAAAAGATTTTTTTTCTTCTTCTTTTACAGGGGGATTATCTTTTGCTTCTTCTTTAATTTCAGATTTAAAATTGATATTCTTTTTGTTAATTCCGGTAATTTCAGATACATTTAAAGTCATAATAATTTCTCCATTTTTTCCTATATTTTAATTAAAACGGGGGGGGGGCGTTTTTGACCGCTTTATCGAAATTTATAAAAAATTGTTACATATCTTAATTGTTATTTTTGTTCTTTCTGCTTTTTTTATTTTTCTTTTGTTTTGATTTTTTAGAGTTATCTGTGTCAGAAGGTTCAATGTTATTTTCTTCGGACTGAACTTGTGCCTGTTGTTTTTTCAGCTGTTCCTGTCTGTATGTGGAATTAACTTTTATCTCGTGTTTTTCTCCATGATGAGGTTCTTCGCGTTTGTAGCGCTGATCAGTCCACCATTTTGCGACTTTATACACAAAACGTTCTTCATAAGGCTTTTTAGAAGTTCTTACCCTTTTTTCTTTCTGAGGTTTTATTTTGGAAGTTTTTTCAATTTTATTTGATTTATTAAAAATTTTGTTTGAATTTAAGCTGTCGATATCAGGTTTTGGAGCGGAAGGAATTTCCATATAATCCAAAAGGTCAGCTTCATTTACAGCGTAAGTTTCAGGGCTGACATAGCCTGTGTCGGCATAGACTGAAGGAGCAAAGAATAATATTAATATTATTAAAAGTTTTTTAATCATTGAAACCTCTTTTTTTATTAAGAATAAGGACATCTTGTAATCACATCTTTTCCATGCGAATCAAGGCCGCCTGTTTTAAGTAAATTAAATTTTTGAGCAGCCGCATCTATTTTTTCAAGCCATTTAACAGGGTATTCACCCTCATAAGACCGGTAATATCCTTCATAGAATAAAGCTTTATCTTTGCCATATTGTTTAAAGTGCTCGAATAAATATGTATAAAATTCATCCGTGTATGCTTTGCTTCTTGCAGGGTGAGCAACAGACATTACACCTGATTCTAATGTTGTAATAAATTCAACTGTTTCATCAAAATATGCAAAACCGTCAATTTTGTTACCAACAGTCGGATGAGCCTTTAAATAAATTTCTCTTGCTTGTTGAATTTGCTTTTCAATTTCATCCGGTATATCAGGTAACTCAGAGCCTGTATATTTTTCCAGTGCCTTTTTATAAATTTTATGATAAGGCTCGCCGGATTTAAATAAATATTTAAATGCTTTAACAGGCTTTTCATAACTGAAATCAGCATTAGGAAAATAATGGCTTAAAAGTATTTTGCCTGATGTATACTTTTTCATAGGATGTGCAACTTCATCCTGACCTTTAGCGACCATTCCATGAACTTTAGCGGCTTCTTCAAGATTGAAATTATAAGGCAAAGATTTATTTAATTCATTAATTGTTTCTTTTGCAAGTGCTAATTTTTTGTCGCGTTTATCGTTAAGAAATTCAATCAACTTTTCATCGTAAGGGTTTAAACCGTATACTAATAAGTGAATTGGAACAGGCTTTTTCTGGTTGGGAAAATCAACACCTACGGTAGAAATTTCAAGACCTAAACATAAATCTAAATGCGGGAAAGATTTTTTATTATAAATTTCATAAGCTTCCTGAATACCTTCAACAGTATCGTGATCTGTTATTGCAAGAATAAATCCGTTTGATTTTTTGCCGATTTTTTCACCGCAGTTTAAAAGTTCTTCAACTTCAGCAGTTCCGTCTGAATATTTTGTATGAACATGCAGGTTTGCTTTGAATTCTCCTGATTCAACGTATCTGAAATCATGCGAATCCAAAATATCAATCTCGGCTCTTTCACCAGGTTTAAACGCTTTTTCTGATAATGACGGAATTATTTCTATAAAATCTTTTTCATTTATTATTCCCATATTTTTATTTTACACAAAAAGTGTTTTTGAAACAAAATTTCTTTATTTACGTCAAAAATAGTAAGTATTCTGATTTTATGTCAGAAGCTGGTGTGGAATTACCTGTACGGAAGGAGAGAGGTACTTATAAGATGAGTGTAATCAAGTGTAAAGAAGATGATTTATACAAAGATTTGAAATGTACATATCCGTCTGAGATTGAGTATATTGAGGTTGAGGAAGAAGATGAACCGAAAACTTTTAATTCAATATCAAATGATGATGATATTTTACAAATGTATTTAAAAGATATCGGCAAGGTTAAACTTTTAAATTCAAAAGAAGAAAAAGCTCTGGGTAAGCAGATTAAAGAAGGAAAAGATTCTCAGGCTGAAATTGCAAAACGAAAACTTGTTCAGGCAAACTTAAGACTTGTTGTAAGTATTGCAAAGAAATATATCGGGCAAGGTGTTTTATTTATGGACCTGGTACAAGAAGGTTCGCTCGGTCTTATTAAAGCTGCGGAAAAGTTCGATTATTCAAAGAACTTTAAATTTTCAACTTATGCCACCTGGTGGATAAGACAGACAATTATAAGAGCTATTTCAAACAATTCAAGAACAATCAGAATTCCTGTTCACATGACAGACAAAATTAGAAAATACAAAAAATGTTATACTATGCTGACGTTTGAACTCGGCAGAGAACCAACAGATGATGAAGTCGCACAAAAACTGGAAATCTCTTGCAAGCAGCTTTCAATGATAAAGAAGTCTATTATAAAAGAGCCTATAAGTCTTGAAACTCCGGTAACTGAAGATTTAAATATCGGGGATTATATAGAAGACACATCATATCGCTCACCAGAAACACAAACCAAGAACAATGCTTTAAAAGGAAGCGTTGAGCATTTGTTATCGACTTTATCAGACAGAGAAAAACAGATTATTACCTGCAGATTCGGCATAAACGGCGAGATGCCTAAAACGCTTGAACAGTTAGGAGAGATAATGGGTTATTCAAAAGAGCGTATCAGACAGCTCGAAGATTCCGCATTATCAAAAATCAGAGAGAGAAAGGAATTACAGCATTTCAGAGATTTTATTGAGGACTGATAAAGAGCAATCTAAACTCCTCTATACAAAGTCACGTATGTCAACTATCTCCCGCACCTGCTGCGGGATTTTTTTATATATTAATTAAGGATTTTGCAAATTCTATGGATTGTTCGTTAATTTCGCCGCCTGCAAGTTCTGCAAGAGCTTTAACTCTGTTTTCTCCCGTTAAAACATAAACCTCAACTTTTGTTTCATCACTTTGAGATTTTCTGACATAGAAATGCTTATCAGCTCTTGATGCGATGATAGGCTGGTGAGTAATCAAAATAATCTGATGATATTTTGAAAGCTCGGCAATTTCATCAGCTACGCTTTGAGAAGCCTTGCCTGAAATGCCTGTATCAATTTCATCAAAAATAACTGTATTAATATCGTCGCTTTGTGCAAAAATGGATTTTATGGCAAGCATAACACGAGAAATTTCACCGCCTGATGCTACTTTTGCAAGAGGTTTTAAATCCTCTGAAACATTGGTCGAAATTAGAAATTCAACTTCGTCGGCCCCATCAGAGCTTAGTTCTTTCGGCTCAACAGAAATGTTGAATCTGGCTTTAGGAAGCTCAAGTTTTTCCAGTTTTTCTTCAATTAATACGGATAAAACTTTTGAATAATTTTTTCTGCATTCGCTAATCTCACCTGCGGAATGTTCGAGCTCTTTTTGCATTTGAGTAATTTTAGCCTCAAGCTCATCAATATTTTGAGTTGAGAATTCTATTGCGTTAAGTTCTTTTGAAAGGTTTTCAAAGGTTTCCATAACAGCTTCAAGAGTTCCGCCGTATTTCCTTTTTAGTTTATCGAGCAAGAACAATCGTTCCTGAATTTCATTTAATCTTTCGGTGTCATTATCCAAATTTTGGCTGTAATCTCTTAATGCGCTTGCAGCATCTTTTAATCTTTCTATTGCATCAATTAAATCTGTTTCTGTTTCTTCAAGATTTTTGTCCATAGATGATGCTTTAGATACATTTTGTTTAATCTTGCTTAAGGCTTCCATAATTGAGCCATCGTCGCCATTGATTGCCCAATATGCACTGCCTGTTAATTCCTTAAGCTTTTCTGCATTTTCCAATACCTCAAGCTCGTTATTTAAATCTTCATCTTCTGTCGGGTTTTGTATATTTGCACTGTCGATTTCATCAATTTGGAATTTTAAAAATTCAAGTTGATTTTCAGTCATATCGGAAGCTGTTTTTAAATTTTCCAGCTGACTTTGAAGAAGACGATATTCTTTAAATTTTTCCTTGTATTCTTCAAGTCTTTTGCCATAAGACTCTTTTGCATAATTATCTAAAAGATTAATATGGTATTTAGGCTGCATAAATGCATAAGTCTGGTGCTGGGAATGAATATCCAAAAAATAGTTTTTCAGCTGTTTAATAAACTCCTGATTAACCAAAGTTCCGTTAACTCTAGCTCTAACTCCGTTTGGAGTAATTTCTTTTGTTAATACTATTTCACTTCCGAGATAATCAATTCCGTTTTCATCAAATAAAGAAGTCAAATCATGCTTGGTATTTTCTATTACTAATTCAACAACAGCTTTTTCTTTATCATGTTTGATAACTTCTTTTGACACACGCGGAGCAAAGGCTATATCAATGGCATTTATGAGAATACTTTTACCTGCACCTGTTTCACCGGTTATTACATTTAAACCGTTATCAAAGTTGGCGGTTAATTCATCAATTAAAATGTAATCTTTAATTCTCAGCTGTTTAATCATATTTATACCTTAAACCAATATATATTTTATAGCAAACAATTAAGCCTTTTTAAGTTCATAAACTCTGAATTCACAAGGTTCAAGTTTGTCAAAGTTTAATGTAGAATCATTGCATTCAATAGGTTTTGAAACAAATTCGTTACCTTCAATATAATGTTCTTTTTCTATTTCATAATCTCCTGGAAGGTGTATGTGTTTATCATATACAGGCTGACCGTTTACAATTTCGGAATAGCTGTTTCCGTCTTCATCACATTTGCAAACTTTTTCGGTTTCGTATTTATAATTAACAACCACTAAGAAAGAAGTCTTGAGAGGTTCTTTTGAAATTATCCACGCTGCAAAACCGTCATCATCCTGAGAAATAATTTGAGCTTCGCCGTCTGTTATTATCGGTTGAGATTTTACAAACAAGTCAATGGCATTAAATTTTTTGTAAAAGTCAGAATGATTTTCTCTCGGCATAGAAATTTCTTCACCGATAACACTTTCAATTCCCCTGTGTGTAAAGCTTTCATCTCCGTCTACATATAGCATGGGACGTTGTGCAAATTTACCTCCGGGTAAGAATTTATATTTAAACCATTTAAATAACGCTCCGTTTTCACCAAGCTGTCCCGGATATTGATCTATGCATCTGAATTCGCCGTCCTGATTATTATAAGTTTTTAATATAGAAAGTTTTTCGCCTTTTTTATAATTAACGTTATAATTTGCAAGGTGCTGGTTATCTTCAGTAATCTTTTCAGGAGTTTTTTCAGCCTGAGAAACAATATCATTTCCCCATAAAAGGTCAAAGCTCATTCCCTTGTGGTACTCTTTCAAGAAATCATCCCAGAGCATATATTCGGCAAGTGTTCCAAAGTATGGGATGTTAGCTTTCATTGCTTTATTAAGTTTGTTCAAAACAACACGCGGAGCTCTGTAACTTATAGGTCTTCCGTTGCTTTCAGAAACCTTATCAACAATATGGTCAATATGGTCAACTCTAAATCCGTCAAAATTATATTCTTTTTGTAAGTTAATCATATAATCTATAAAGTATTCAATAACAGGTTCATTGAAACTTCCGTTTTCAAGAAAGCAGAAATAATAAGGTGTCTGGCAGTCAAGATTTGCAAATCCCGTTACGTCATCACCTTTGTAATCGTAATGTTTAAATGTAGGATATCCGCCGCATTCGCTCATCTTATCGTATACCGGAACGCCTGCAGAACACCATGCGCCGCCAGGTGCAGGCCATAAACCTTCTTTTATAAGTTCTTGAATTGCATCAATTTGTTTATCAATATCATCTTCGGTTAACTTTTGATTAGGTTTAAATCCGTGAATTTTTGCAATAATATCTCTTGCACGTTTTTGGATTTTAATCTGGTTTTCTTTTTTCATCATAATATTTGAAAGCTCTTTTTTGGCTTCATCCATAAGGCTGTCAAATGTATCGTAAATGTTTTTGTAATGTGCGCTCAAATCTCCAGCACTACCGCTTAATGATTCTTTGTAGATATTTTTAACAAGCTCAATGTCTTCTTCGTCAATAGATTTAGGAAGATTTTTGGCTATTTTATCAATATTTTTATCAAGTTCTGATGACAAGATATTAATGTCAAACCATCTTGCTATTTCAGGGTTGGCAAGAACTGCTTTTGAAAATCTTCCTGTCTGCGGAAGAATATCATAAATCACAGGGTGACCTGCAAGTTGTGCAAGCGTAATAAAAGTTTTAACCTGTCCTTTTGCATCAAGCCCTGTTAATGATTCAATATTTTTATCAAGCAGCGCTTCACTTACTTCCGAACTTTTAGGAAGGTAAGCACATCCGAATTCTCTAGGGTGGAAAGGTATAATATACATAGTTGTATTAAAAATATTATTTTCAAGATTTCCGGTAGGAAGAATTAAAAGCTGTCTGAGCCAATCAATAAATTTGCCAGGTGTCTTGGTTACATTTCCGTTGCCTAACCCTGCAAGGTTAATAAGCTTGATATTGTGTCCTTCTTTTTTTATCCAGGATGAATCTTTAACATTATTTCTTGCAAGTACGCTTATGTTTTCATTATCAAATGAAAATTTGCCGTCTTTAAAAATGCCGTTTGCAATCCACTTTAGTTCCAAGCCGAAAAGAATTTCTTCGGGAGTAAGTTCTTCCAAAGCTTTAATATAAGGATACGGAAGATAACCGTATTTTTCTATCAAATCCGAAAGCTCTTTTTTTCTTTCATCAGAAATTTTGTCAAAAGAATATTCCTTTTTTAAATTTGAATAAATCTCATTAAGTTTAATATCCTTTGAATCTTCCTGATTTTTTTTACCGAAAAGAAATTCTAACATGGTTCACTCCCTTTATAATTTTTTTGTACTAGCATTATAACATAATCAAAACAATAATATTCATGCTCTATTAATTGTAATTTTTACAATATATTAGTCACGTAGGTAATAGAATATTTATTTTCGCTATAATTTAATAAAAGGTGTACAAGGTTATAGTACAAAATAATGAAGCAATTTACGTTATGAAAGGCGGGGTTTTCAATGACACAAAGTTCAACAACAGCACAAAAGACTATTAGTGTAATTATTGTAGAAGATTTTAAATTAACAAGGGTCGGTCTGCGCTGCGCATTAAATTCAAATGAAGATATTGATGTTGTAGCAGAAGCGGAAGATGCTTTGGAAGGACTTAAACTTATTGAAAGACACAAGCCTGATGTAATTCTTATGGATTTGGGACTTCCCGGCATGAACGGAATTGAAGCTATGATTAAATGCAAAGAAATGATGTTTGATTCAAAAATTATTGCATTAACTTCACACGACAGATCAGAAGAAGTAATTGCGGCTTTAAGCTCAGGCGCAAGCGCATACTGCTTAAAAGATATTGATCCTAAAAAACTTGCTGATGTTGTAAGAGATGTTTCAACAGGTGTATGCTGGATTGATCCTATGGTTGCGCAAACAGCATTAAACTCTTTGCCCAAAATTGACAATGTAGGATTTTTACCAAGCAAATCTAATACTGACGGTCGTGTGCCGCTTACAGAAAGAGAATTTGAAGTTTTAAAACACCTTGTGTTGGGAAAAAGTAATACCGAAATTGCAAAAGAACTTATCGTAAGTGTCCATACTGCAAAAGCTCACGTATGCTCTATTTTGCAAAAAATGTGCGTAAATGACAGAGTGCAGGCAGCAGTTAAAGCTGTAAAAGAAGGAATGGTCTAACAATTACATATACACAATCACACTAAAAAAGAGGATTTTTTTAATCCTCTTTTATTTTTTTAATTATTTCTTCTACTTTATTTTTTAAAGTTTCATAGTCCGAGTTATTCTCAATAACATAGTCCCAATCGGTAATGTTATCCAGTCCTGTTTCTGTGATATCTGTTTCTCCGATTAAGGTGCCTCTTTGCATTCTTGTTTCTCTTGATGCTTCAACTCTTATTGAAACAGCTCCGGCTTTTTTAAATACATCGTATTCATGAGGAACTCGTACGTCTGTCACCATAATATTTCCGTCTTGTTCTATAATTTTTTTCAGCCAGTAATCAGCATCTTGATCACGCCCCCAGTTACCCAGATTAATCAAATCCTGACGGTACAGTGGCTTATTCTTTTCTATTTCCTCATACGTAAGTCCTTTTTGTTCACCGTATGTAAGTTTGATTATATCTCCCATTGCACAGCGTTTGTAATCAGGCATAGCATCAAGCATAATTTTTGCAACAGTATCTTTGCCCGAATATTGTTTACCTGAAAATATTATAATTTTATCTGCCATAAGTTCCTTTCTTTTTTTTGTAATTGTATCATATAATTAATTATATTGAAAATTATTATAATATATATTATAATATTGATAAACAAAAGAAAGGAGCAATTATGAGAAAGTTTAGTAAAGAAGCTGTTACGTCTATTGGAAAA
>UNSJ01000018.1 GCA_900548405.1 Candidatus Gastranaerophilales bacterium
TCATTATAAACTTTATGCAGCTGTGTAACATAAGACTGTCTTTGGTAATTCTGCATCAAAGACGGAACTGTCATTGCAGATACAACACCGATAATACCTAAAGTTACTAAAACCTCTGCAAGAGTAAAAGCATATTTTCTGTTTTTCATACAATCTCCATTATATTTATGATGCATCATATCACTATTATAACAGATTTTGCACTTTTTACAACCCTCTAAAAACGCTTGAATGGAGCTTAAAAATCTGCCCCCCCCCCGACATAACTTAATCTTTTCATAATTCTCCTTTCAATAATTTTAAGCAATTATGCATACCCTAATGTTTCGGGTCCGGCGGCTACGCTGGTTTTCATAAACTGCTTCCTTTCGTTATTAACATTATAACAATTTTTTGAAAGGTTTTCAAGACGGCAAAAGAAAAACCGGCTTTAACCGGTTTCTTTATGAAAGATGAAAGGAGCTGAAATCTATTAATAATATGTAATTTTCCAGCCGTCATTGATTACTCGTGCCGTACAAGTTAATCCTGAAGCTGCTTTATTACAGTTATAGCTGTTATCAAATCCGCTTGGAACAACATCTTTGCCGTTTAACACAAATGCAAAAGTATCGCGACCCAATTGATTTGGCAATCCATTGCCGTTTACGTCAACAATAAATACAACCGAATCCTTTTCAACATTTACACCGAATTCAGAACGGACAATATCTTTTGGATAAACATTAATTAATACATTCATTCCGTCAACAAGTGTAAACATATACTGGTACATCTGTGCTCTTTTTAAGTATACCTTACCACTGAGGAATTTAGTCGGATACTGCCAGCATCCGTTTTGGTTAGAACATTCTCTTACAACTTTAAAGTAAGGTTTGTAATATGAAAAAGCCAGAGCCGATGAATCCTGAGAATATTCGTCTAATCCCCAGAAATTTGGTGATGACCTGTCTAAAATTACAAACATCGTTACTTGACTTAAAGCAGTATAGATTTTTTTTAATGCAGAAACATTTTTTGTATCGCCAATTTTTGCTGCTAAGCCGAATACTGTTAAAGAAGCAATAACGCCAATGATTGCCAGAGTGAATAATGCTTCTGACATCGTTAAACCTGAATGCTTTTTAAATTTTATACAACTCATAAGACCAGCTGCCTCCTATCGTTATGGATAAAAGACTTCTCCATTTAACAATACATATATTAGATATATACCCAATATAACACATTTCTTAACATTTATATAAAGAAAAATTAAAAAATGATAACTATTATAACTTATTTCACTTGATTTGGCAATACTTGATGGACTTTTTGTTAATTTTATTATAAATTACAACTATGCTTGAAGATTATAATGAAATTTTAGAAGATTTAAAAAAACATTCACATTTTAGAAATATCAAAAACTTTGAAAATAAAGACGAAAAATATATTTATTTTAACGGTAAAAAATTAATTAACTTATCATCAAATAACTATCTAGGGTTGGCTGATAATAAAAGAATTACAGAAGCTTTTTTTAATTCAGGAGGGGATAAATATTCGTTCGGAAGTGCATCTGCCAGGCTTTTAACCGGAACTTTACCGGTTTATAAAGAGCTTGAAAAACTTATCAGCAGACTTTTTAAAACAGATAAAACACTTTTGTTCAACAGCGGATATCACGCAAATGTGGGAATCAACAGCTCGCTTGCCTCAGGAGGCGACGTAATCTTTTCGGATAAACTAAACCATGCCAGTATTATTGACGGAATGCAGCTTTCTAAAGCTAAATTTTTCAGATACAGACATAATGATATGGAGAATTTAGAAAATTTTTTGATAAAAGAAAGAAAGAATTTTAAAAATGCAATAATTGTTTCTGAAAGCGTATTCAGCATGGACGGCGACATTGCCGATTTGAGAAAACTTGTAGAATTAAAACAAAAATATAACTGTATTCTTGTGCTTGATGAAGCTCACGCATTCGGAGTGTTCGGCAAAACAGGACTTGGAGTATGCGAAAATCTGGAAATAACAGATAAGGTTGATTTGATTGTAGGAACTTTCGGAAAAGCAATCGGCTCTATGGGAGCATTTGCAACAGGTAAAAAAGAGCTTATTGAATATCTCATAAACAAAGCTCGTTCATTTATTTTTTCAACTGCCCTCCCGCCTGTAAATATTGCATTTTCCAAGTTTATTATCGAAAACGAACTTCCAAAAACGTATGACAAACGTATGCGTATGCTTGAACTAGGCAGAAAAGCAGGAAGCGAAAGCCATATTATTCCGGTTGTAATAGGAGGAAACAAAGAAACTGTCGATACCTGCGAGGTCTTGTTTCACAACGGTTATTTCACACTTCCGATAAGACCGCCAACCGTTCCTGAAAGAACATCAAGACTAAGAATATCGCTTACCACAGAAATTAATGAAAAGGAATTATTTGATGCAATTTCATTGGCTAAACAAACAAAATAACCAAAAACTTATAATATTTTTTGCAGGGTGGAGCTTTGATTATAAACCTTTCGAATTTCTTCACTGCGAAGATTTTGATGTTTTAATGCTCTATGATTATAACAATCTTGAGCTGCCTGAAATTCCCGTATACGATGAATATTTTCTTATAAGCTGGTCAATGGGAGTGTTTACAGCTTATTTATTAAAAGATAAGCTTCCTGAATTCAAGCAGAAAATTGCTGTTAACGGAACACCGTATCCTGTTCATAACGAATGGGGAATTCCCGAAAAAACTTTCCTTTTAACTTTAAGACACGCAAAAACAGGGCTTGAAGGAAAATTTTACCAGAACATATTTTTATCTGAGAATGAGTATCAAAAATATATTAACTCTCAGGTTGAACGCCGTATAGATAATCGAGCACAAGAATTGAAAAGTCTTTACGAATTAATTAAAAATACAGATATTGATTACATAACATATTATGATAAAGCAATAATAAGCGATAACGATAAAATAATACCGACAAAAAATCAGCAGAATTTTTGGAATGAAAAAGTTGAAATCAAAAATCTTGCAAGCGGACATTTTCCATTCTATAATTTTAACAATTGGAACGAAATACTATTATGCAAATAAACCCTAAGCTTATTAAAAACCAATTTGAAAAAAGTATGGACAAGTACAACCAAAATGCTGTTGTGCAGCAGATTACAGCAGAAAAACTTGTAGCCGAACTTATAAAAATCAAAAAAGAATTTTCTAACATTCTTGAACTCGGCTCAGGAACAGGGCTTTTAACAAAAGAGGTTGTAAAAAAAATATCTTTTAAATCGTATTGTGCAAATGACTTAATAGACAAATCCCAAAAGTATTTGAAAAATATTTTACCTGAATTTACTTTTTTATGCGGAAATGCACAAAGGATTAAGCCTTCAAAAAAAATGGATTTAATTATTTCCAATGCAATGTTTCAATGGTTTAAAGACCTTGAAAAAGTGAGCATTTCTTATAAAAACATTTTGAATAAAGACGGAATTCTTGCGTTTTCAACTTTTTCACCTGAAAATTTCCATGAAATAAAAGAACTTACAGGTCTGTCTTTAGAGTATAAGCCGATTGATGAAATAATAAATATTTTTGCTAAAAATTATGAAATTTTACACACGGAAGAATTTAAACATACATTAACTTTTTCAAATCCGCTTGAACTTCTGGCACATATGAAAAGTACAGGTGTTAATTCTTTAACATCACAACACTGGACATTCAAAGAGGTTAAAGAATTTTGCGATAACTATAAAGCCAAATATCCTGAAATTACTCTTACTTATTCTCCTATAATTATTATCTGCAGAAAAATTTGAAGCAAAATAAATACATCCATTTTTGTATTCAATTTTGTAAAGAAAAAACATATAATATTTACATAAAAACATGTTTATTATTTCATGACGGTATAAGGAACGGTAAAATTGTTAAACAATTATGAAAGCTTTGATAATTCTGAAACATCAGCAAGAAAATCTTCCCTGATACAGGAAAGAGTGGGACTTGTATCAACTCACATGTACAAGCAGTTTCTTGATTATCAACACGCAAATGTAAACACTAACGAAATATTTGTGAGAATGATTGACAACCTTCAGGCAGTTGCTGAAACTCTTAAGGAAGGTTTTTCTTCACGCGGAGTAACTACCCAAAACATTTATGTGGATACAGATCCTCAAAAATCCGTTGTTATCGTTAATATTTTATGGCATAAAATGAGCTTTACAACAAGATGTAACTATCAGCCTCAGGCTCTTTACAGAGAAGACGGACAGCATCTTTTCTCAAGCCGCATTATGGCTATCAGAGGCAACTATTACGAGCTTATGAAAGGTGTAACCGATCATGATGAAGAAATGGTAAAACTTCTTGACAATGAAGTTGCTTCATTGTTTATACCGCCTGAAACCAATCAAAATTCAATAATGAAAATTCGTCATTTACCTAACAGAGAATTTTATTTGAACCAGGTTGATGCACCGAGAGAATTCGTATTAAAAGTAATTGAAACTCTGTGCGGCGGCGGTTTTTATCATGAAGAAGGTTCAAGAAAGAGCTTTAATATCTAATAAAAAAAATTATCTTTCATCAAGAGTAATTTTTGAAGAAACTTCTGCTACAATACGCTGAACATCTGCTCCGCCTATTGCGACTTCCAAAATCAACGGCGAATGAATTAAAACAGTTTCGCTGTATTCCATACTGTCAACGTCTATAATATTAAATTCTATAAAATCATCACCTGCATAAATAAGCTTTCCATATTCACCGCCGGTAGCCCATTTAATAAACATGTACTGGTTTTCATACTCTTTGAGCTTCTCTACTAATCTCATCCTACATCCCCGTAAAATGTCTTACAATATCTATTTTAGTTATTTTTTCATATAAGTCAAGGTAATTAATAATAATAAAAAAGAAGCTGTACGTCTGTGTACAGCTTTGAACAATAATCTTGGGAGGAGATTTGGGGATAGTTGTACATGCATGATAATTCAAGCATGCTTTTTTTGTTACACAAGTACCAGCAAAGTTAATAAAAATTTACAATTCCTTGATTTTATACTATAATAATGCTTAGAGGTGATATATGAAGATACTTATAATTAACGGCGTAAATATGAATATGCTTGGCTTGAGGGAAACCGAAAAGTACGGCACCATGACATTAAAAGATTTAGAAAAAGATTTATATGCTTTTTCTTTTGAAATCGGAATAGATATTGAAACTTTTCAAAGCAATTTTGAAGGTGAAATTGTAGAAAAAATTCACAGCGCAAAAGATAATTTTGACGGAATTGTCATAAATGCAGGTGCTTATACACATACGAGCATTGCAATAAGAGATGCAATCTCTGCTGTAAATATTCCGACAGTAGAAGTACATATGACCAACATATATAAAAGAGAAGAATTCAGACACCATTCATACATTGCACCTGTTTGCACAGGTCAAATATCAGGGTTCGGAATAAACAGTTATAAATTGGGGCTGAAAGCAGTTGTCGATTATTTATCAGACAACAAATAAAAAAAAGTTTATATATTTTACCTCGTCATTGCTTTTATGCAATGACGTCTTTTATTTTTGAAATTCTTCAACAAAAGCTTTTCCAACAGCAAGAGCTCTTAATTCAGGGTTCTCAAGACCTGCAGCTTCATATCTTTTTTCAGCAAGCTCTGCAACATCTAAAGCTTGTTTAGCAAGCTCAGGGTTAGAAGCAAAAACTTTGATATCGTTTTCTAAATTGTCAACTTTAACAGCAGAACGGTCAGCCGGGTTTTCAGGGATTTCTTTAATCTCTTTAGTCTGCACTTCTGCAGATGCAGTCGGTTTAGCATCTTGAACAGCTTCTGTCTTTACCTGTTCAACTTTTTGTGCCTGTGCTTGGGTTTGTTGTGGAATGCTTTGACCTTGCGCGTTTTTAGGGATTTCGTTCATAGTCACATCCTCTTTTCTTTTTCGGGGTTACGGCAACTCACCATAACTTATACTGTATAACTCTATATTCTCGTTTTATGCTTTAAAACATCAAATGATTTTTTTTTGCTAGTTTGTTAAAAAAAAATTACAAAAATTAATATATAATCTTACTTAACAAACTTTTTATGCTATATTTATAGATAATAACATACTTTGTATAAATATATAAACATTATATAAAGTATACAACATTAAGGGAAGTAATGCAATAATGAATTTTACTAATATTTTTAGTAACATAAATCCTAAAGAAGTTTTACAATACCTTCCTGATGCCGTTTTCGTCATTGAATCCGATGGGAAGATTGTTTGGGTAAATGATAAAGCTTCTATTATTTTTGAGGCAAAAGCTAATTTATTAAAAGGACTATATTTTGATGAAGTCGTTTCTAATGGTCTGGCTCTTGCTGAAAAATCCTATTCAAAAAGAAATTCTGTTGTAACTGGTGCTTTTACTCCCGAAGGTAAAGAATTCTTTATTGAAATGAACGTTAAAAAATTTGTAGAACAATATTTTGTAACTATCCGTGATGTTACTGCAATGACTAACGTTCTTACTATTGCAGAAAGAACAGGACGTTTAAACAAAGAAAAAAATGTAATGTTTGTTAAACTTTCAAACGAAATTAAATCCCCAATTCAATCAATAATGGGCTTTTCACAAGCTCTTATAGACGGTTTGGGCGGTGAAATTACCGATAAGCAAAACAAATACGTTAAAATAATTAATAAAAACGCAACCGAATTGTTATATTTTATGGATAAGTTTCTTGAGTTTGCTCAGGCTGAATCGTCTTTATTTTCAACCGAAAGCCAGACTTTTGATCTTATTAATACAATTCAGCTTGTATTAAAAAATAATGAAAATATAATAAATGACAAAAATCTTACTATAAATATTGATTTTGAAAATTTAAGTAAAAAAACAATTTACAGTGATGAATCTGCTATTAAACGAATTTTGCAGAATATTCTTGAAACATCAATTAAATTAACTGATGTAGGAAGTATAACAATTAAAGCAGATAATCCTGAGATGGAAATTGTTGAAAAATGCGGAGCTAAAATTGTTTCTCCTGCTGAAAGCCAGTCATATATCAGAATAGCGATTTCCGATACCGGAATGGGATTGGCTGAATCTGAGCTTGAAGGAATTTTTGAGCCTTATACGCAGTTGGATAAATCCAATAAAAAAACTATTGTGCGCTCAATAACACTTGGCATAGCATATACAATCTTAAAACGTATGGGCGGAGCGATTTGGGTTGAATCAGAAGTGATGAAAGGCTCAACTTTCTATATAATCATACCTTTAGAGAAGGAAATATAGCAGATACAGAGGATATAAGATGAGCAGTGTAGTTTTAAAAAACGTCACTAAAATATATGACAAAAAAAGAGTTATTGACGATGTTGATTTAACCATTAATGACAAAGAATTTATTGTGCTTGTCGGGGCATCAGGTTGCGGAAAATCTACTCTTTTAAGAATGATAGCAGGTTTAGAAGATATTACTGAAGGCGAAATTTTTATCGGCGACAAAAAAGTTAATGACGTTCAACCCAAAGACCGTGACATTGCTTTTGTTTTTCAAAGCTATGCGCTTTATCCTCATATGACTGTGAGAGAAAACATTGCTTTCGGGCTTAAAATGCGTAAAATTGATAAAGCAACTATTGAAAAAAAGGTTCAGGAAGCTGCTGAAATTTTGGATTTGGGCGAATATCTGGACAGAAAACCAAAACAGCTTTCAGGCGGTCAAAGACAGCGTGTTGCGCTGGGGCGTGCTATTGTAAGAAATCCTAAGGTATTTTTAATGGATGAACCGTTGTCTAACCTTGATGCAAAATTACGTGTTCAAATGCGCTCTGAAATTAAAAAACTTCATGAAAAGTTACAAACAACTTTTATATATGTAACCCATGATCAAACAGAAGCTTTGACAATGGGGGACAGAATTGTAGTTCTTGATAAAGGTAAAATCCAGCAGGCAGGCAGACCTGAAGAAATTTACAACAACCCGGCAAATACTTTTGTAGCAGGCTTTGTTGGTTCTCCGCAAATGAACTTTATTGACAGCAAAGATTTTCCTTATGAAACTAAAGAGGATGTAATTATAGGCATAAGACCTGAAAAAATGATTTGCGGCGGAAAAATAAAATTAACTGTTAATATTGAGATTTCCGAACTTTTAGGAAGCGAAAAAATCGCCTATTTCAACATAGGCGACCAAAAATGTTCGGCAAAACTTCCGGCTGATTATGATATAGGTAAAACTCTTGAATTAAGCATAAACCCTGATGATTTATACTTCTTTAATAAAGAAAACGGCAAGAGAATTTATCAATAATCATCGTCATCATTTCTGCAATCATCTTCTACCCAGACTATTGTAATGTTAATAGGCTGAGCAAAAGGGTTTGTCATTCTTATACCCGAAAAAGTATTTTGCGCTATTGAATCGTAAAACTTTATTTTTTCAGATAATTTTTTAGTATAATCTAACAAGTTCATATTTCAATTCCCTACTACTACATAATCCATTATTATGTTTTTTGAGCCGGCTATAATCCGAGTAAAGTAGTATATTTAAATATTTTTAATAGTTATATAAGCTAATATCTTAAGTTGATAAACCTCCATAAAATATCATAAAAAGGAGGGTTAAATGTCAGAAAATAAGTTACGCGGAACACAAACCGAGCAGAATTTAATTAATGCTTTTGCAGGTGAATCTCAAGCCAGAAACAGATATACTTTTTTTGCAAAACAAGCTAAAAAAGACGGTTACGAACAAATTGCCGCAATCTTTTTAGAAACAGCAGAAAACGAAAAAGAACATGCAAAACTTTTCTATGAATTTATAGGTGATACAAAAGGTCATGTTGACGGAAACTACCCGTTTGAGTTCGGTACAACAGAAGAAAACCTTGTAAGCGCTGCACAAGGCGAAAAAGAAGAATGGTCTTTTCTTTACGCCGAAGGTGAAAGAATTGCCAGAGAAGAAGGTTTTGAAGATGTTGCAAACACATTCCACTACGTTATAGATGCAGAAAAGCACCATGAAAACAGGTATTTAAAATTATTGGAAAACGTAAGAAATAATACAGTATTCCAAAAGGATTACGAAACTCACTGGATGTGCAGAGAATGCGGCTATATTCATTATGGCAAATCAGCACCGCAAAAATGTCCGAATTGTCACCATCCGCAAGCATATTTCCAAGTACTTTGCGAAAATTATTAATAATGTAACATTTTCCGAAAATCCTTTTTTTTTAGCGATATTAATCGTATAATCTAATTAGGATATGGGTAGGAATTTAAAACTTTTAATAACAATATTTTCATTAACGGTTTTGTACGGGATTTACTACTGGGGAATACCTGCTGTTGTTAATCTTCCTTCAAGGACAGATTTTATTGAGCAGACAGTTTTTAAAGAAACAGGGTATAAAGTATCTCTTACAAATCCGTCTGTGAAAATGGGGCTTTTACCGGCAGTATGGGTAAAAGCAGATAGTTTTGCCGTTTTAAATGACGATAACTCAAAGGCTTTGAATATCAACAAGCCTTATATCAGCATTAAGCTTCTGCCATTAATATTTAAAAACATTGATATTAAGCATCTTTCAGCAGACAGTATCAATGCTAATCTTGTGTTTACAAAAGATTCAAAACTTATGCTCGGTCAGTATCTTTTGACTGCACCTGCCAAACCCCCTTTTAAGCTTAAACATGCAGATGTTAACATTGGGGATTACAATGTAAATCTTGATGACAGACTCCAAAATAAAAAAATAAGCCTTGACGGTAAATATTTAAACGTTAACAACTTTATTGATAACAAACACGTTAATTTATCTACGATTGCAGACCTTACCGCAGGCAATAAAAAAGCATATATACAGGCTGATATTGATTTAAAACTTCCTTTGAATAAAATTTCAGATGATCAACTAGAGGTTTCAGGTCATGTTATAAATCTTGATTTATCAGATTTTTCGCCTTACGCTAAAGCTCTTTCCAAAGGAGAAATTAAATCACTTTCGGGAATTGTGAATATTACCGCAGACACTGCTTTTACAGCTGACAGCCACAAACAGGTAAAAACTAATCTGATTGTTAAAAATCTCGGAATTTATAAAGATGATTTTGCATCTTCAATTCATTGCAAAGATAAACTTGAAATTAAAACCGACATTAATACAATTAAAAACGGTATCGAAATAAACGAATTAAAGATTACCGCAAAAGGTATAAGCGCTTTTTCTTCCGGTAAAGTTACCAGATTAAATGCTAAAATTCCGACAGTTGATTTGAAAGTTAACATAAACAAATCCCGAGCTGAAAACATTATAGCTGTATTACCGGGTTCCGCTGATTTGTCACCTGACATAAATCTTCTTTTACTTAAAAAAACAGGTTTTTGGGGCGATGTCATGGGTAATCTTGAGGTTAAAGGAAAAGCCGATTACCCAAATGTTTACGGAAATATTTTGGTATCCGATGCATATGTACTTAAACCTATACCTAATGCTGACAAGGCTACAATCAGGCTTTCATATGTAGGTGAAAAAATGAATCTTGACGTTGTGGTACCTACTGGCAGAACGCAAGCCGTATATGTAAAAGGTCCTATTAATCTTGATAAAGGAAGAAATGCAGAATTAAATATTACAAGCACAGATAATGTTGATTTAAAAACCGCACAAATTGTTTTAAATCCGCTTCACGAAATTCTTCACTTTGATATTGGTCCTGTTCCGATTATGGATATCAGAGGCAAAGGCGGAATAAATCTGCATGTTATAGGTACACCACAAAACCCGCACGGCTGGGGCAAGTTCTGGTTTAATGATGCAACCGTGTCTTTTAATGATATTAAAAATATGACCTTAACTAACGGATCGGGAGTTTTGGAATTTGATAATCAAAATACAGTATTTAAAACAAATTCCGCTAAACTGAACGGCAAACCGATTTCTGTTAACGGAACATGCTCGCTTTTGGGCAACCTGAACTTTAATGTTTTAACTCAAGGTCAGGATTTTGAAAACATTTTGAAAATAGTAAAAACTTCGCCAATGCTAGCAGATGTTCAAAAGCTTATTGATCCTGTTGAAAACGGAAAAGGAGCAGTTAACTTTAAATTAAATCTTACAGGTCAGGTTAAAGATCCTAAAGATATTGTTTTCAATAAAAATCTGTTCGCAAAAGGCAGTTTAGAACTTTTTTCTAACACAATAAAACTTAAAGGAATTCCTGTTGCTATAAGTCAAACATCTGGTAATATTAATTTTGATAACCTTGATGCCGATTTAAAATTAAATTCCAATTTAAATAATTCACAGCTAAATATTGACGGCAAAATTAAAGATACATTTGCTAATGTAAAAGTCGTTTCTAATAAATTCAATCTCGGTGACGGTATAAAAACACTTCCTGAAAATACTAAAGTGCCTTATAAAAATGATATTTCGAGCATCAATACAAGTTTTACCGCTAAATATAGCGGAAGTACAGAAAATATTGATTATGACAAACTATATTTAAAAGGGAAAATATATTCAAATAAGGGAGCTAAAAGCAGCCTGATTGTGGATAACAGCACTTTTGAATTAAGCAGCTCCAATTTTAAACTTCCTTTATTAAAAGGTACGTTCAAAAACAGTCCGTTTAATATCACTGCTTTTGTTACAGATGCATTTTCTTCAAACAGAATAGTAAACGGCAACTGTAAATTTAATTCATTGGATTTGAACTTAATTAATGACAGCGCCGTACAAATTCTTCTTCCTCCGGAAACTGCTAAAGAGCTTAAAAATATAGACTTTTTAAAAGGAAAAATTAATTTAAGCGCCAGAATAAGAAATAATAATCTGAACGCTTACACCGTTCTTGATGATATAAGTCTGGTATATAAACCGAAGCATATGAAAATCGCTGTAAACAGCGGAAATATGTTCTTGAGAAATGATTTACTTCATCTTAACAAAATTAATGCACAATTAGGCAAAATGCCTTTATTTATTGATGGTAAAATTGCAAATGTACAAAAAAATCCTGATTTAAATCTTTATATCAACGCAAAACCTAATCAGGAATTCTTTGATCAATTCTTTAATAACAATGCGCTTTATCCTATTAAATTAAAAGGTGATGCTATTTTATCTTCAAAAGCATCAGGCACTTTGGATAATTTGAATACAAAATCCGAATTGAAACTTCAGGAAAATTCCAGCCTTTATTATATGGGAGCATCAATAGGAGATATTGAAAACCCTGTAAGAATTACTGTTGATAACACATATTCACCCGACAAAATCAGGATAAACAACCTGCAATATGATAAAATTATACTTTCACAAAACAACAAGCCTTTTGTAACACCTCAATTAAATGCATCAGGTACCATACAGCTTTTAAGTGACAACAACGCAGGATTTAATAATTTCAAAATTAAAACCCAAAGCCCTACCGATGCAAAAATCTTTAACATAATCTTCAGAAAACCGTTTATGAAACAAGGTGTATTTACATCTGATTTAGTTTTGAACGGAACTTCTATAAGTCCGAGAATTAAAGGAAAACTTGATATAACAAGTATTGATATCCCTTTCTTTGATTCAACAATCAGAGATGTTAATCTTGACTTTAAAAATGATAAAATTGTTATAACAAGCAGAGGTACGGTTCTTACTAACGACGTTCATCTTAATGCTGTTATGAAGAATAAATTAACCCCTCCTTATATTATTGAAGATATTAACGTGAAGCTTGCAGACTTAAATATCAACAAAATCACAGATACCATGAGAGATATTGAAGCCGAAGCTACAAGAAACCCGTCTTTAGGCTCAAGCAGCAACATTCAGCCGTTTGATATTTCACAACTGATAATTCAAAAAGGCAATATAGAAGCTGATAAAATAAAAGTAAGAAATATTAATGCTGATGATTTTACTGCAAATTTGAGTTTAAACAAAGACGGAATCGTTGATGTTAACAAGTTCAAATTCAATATTGCAGAAGGCTCTGTTATAGGTAATTTTAAACACAATATCAAAACACATAAAACAAACCTTGATATCAGCTTAGACAAAGCAAACGCATTAATTATGTCTGAAGCATTATTTGATTTGAAAGGTCAGGTTTACGGCTCTGTAAACGGAAGCTTCAACCTTTCTTGTCAGGGCGATTCTCAAGAAAGCTGCTTTAAAACACTCGCAGGTGAAGGCTCATTTAAAATTGCTGACGGAAGAATGCCCAAATTAGGTTCTCTTGAGTATCTATTGAAAGCAGGAAACCTGTTAAGAGGAGGTTTTACAGGACTTTCAATTAACAGCATAATAGATTTAATTACACCGTTAAAAACTGGTAATTTTGACAGCATATCAGGAAATATTAACATTACTGACGGTATAGCCGACAAAATCAATATCTATTCAAACGGTAATGACTTGAATATGTATATGACAGGTACTTACAATTTTGTTAACTCAATTGCGGATATGGAAATCTACGGAAGTCTTTCAAAGAACATAACAACTGTTTTCGGCAAGATTAAAAACGCATCTTTGAATACTCTGTTCAATACAATTCCGGGTATAAATGATTCTACTGAAACTTTACTTTTGCAAACCGAAATCGGTAAAATTCCTAACATCAAAAATGCAACAGATATTTATAGAATATTTATGGTTGATATTGACGGCGATATTAACGGTGAAAACTATGTTCGAAGCTTCAAATGGGTTAAATAAAAGCTTAATAGGTCATCTGCCAATTGTCATTAAGAATTTTGCCGAAACATCCAGTCCAGTTTGTATTTGTTGAAATGCAATTGTCATTGTACAATTTATCTCTTTCTTCTGCTGAAGCAGGGGCAGAGATTGCGCCATACTCTTCAATCATACCGTTATTGAACACTCCAAGTATAAATACATCCCGACCCGCAATATTCGGACCTTTAGGACCGTTTATATCCATATCAATAATTGCGACTTTCTCTCCATAGACAGCACCATTTAAATAACCATAACCGAAAGAGGCTCCGCTTGCCAATGTAACAAAACCTTTTTGTCCTGTTCCCACAGTTCCAGGAGATGTATTAATTTTTCTATATTGTGAATTTGGCGCAAAACAAGGAGTACTTTTGGCTCCACAATCTTGAACAATTTTAAAATTACTTTTAATAAAATTATCTAATGCAGCATCAGAAGAAAGACCTGCCTCTTTCATATTAACAGCATTATTATCAGTCATATACCTTTCAGTAGCTTGCATAAGTTCATTATAAACCTTGTGCAGCTGGGTTAAATAACTCTGACGCTGGTAATTCTGCATCAAAGACGGAACTGTCATCGCAGATACAACTCCTATAATACCGAGTGTTACTAAAACCTCAGCAAGAGTAAAACCTTTAGTGCAGGAGCTTAAACGGTTGCCCCCCCCCCGTAAGCGTAGCCGCTTAACACGTCAAATTGGAGCTTTGTCAAAGTTTCTCCAACTAACGAAGCAGCTCTTTTACTTAATTTTTTCATAAATTGCTCCTTGTATTTATTACTACATTATTATTATAACATTTTTTATAAATTTTTCAAGGTACCGGATCATAACCGCCTTCATGGTACGGGTGACATTTGGATATTCTCTTAATTCCAAGCCAGCCGCCTTTTAGCACCCCGTATTTTTCGATTGCCTGACGGGTGTATTCTGAACAGGTAGGGTAAAATCTGCATACAGCAGGAGTGTGCTTTGAAATTTTTTGATAAATTGAGATTAAAAATAAAATAAATTGTTTCATATGAATTCATCCAAGCCTCAAGTGGTGGGTGGAGCGGCTACGCTCCGTAGGCTTTAGTTGTAACTTTATAAATCCTGTAATCAGCCTGTTGTGGGTGGAGCGGCTACGCTCCCTATTCCATTGCATAAGATTCACCGATTGTGTCAATTGCTTCGACTTTTATATCAGTAATCAATTCAGAATATGAGATTACAACAATTGTCGGAATATGACGTTCAAGCAATTGATAAAGCGGCAGTCTTATTCTCGGAGAACACAGAATTACAGGCTGCTGGCCGCATGCCTGATGCGCTCTCATTAAGGTGGTAGCTGTTGTTTCAATAAGTTCCTGAACCTGCATAGGATTTAAAAGGAACATTGTTCCAAGCTCGGTTCTTTGACAGCTGTCATCAAGAGTTTTTTCCCACTCCGGAGAAAGAGTTAATGCATAAAGAACTTTATCATCCCCAACATTAGACAGGCATATTTGACGACCCAAAGCAGCCCTCAAACGCTCTGACAGAATATCAGGTTCTTTTGAAAATCTTGCGTAATCACAAAGTCTTTCAAATACAAATATAATATCTTTGATAGAAACTTTTTCTCTGATGAGGTTAACAAAGATTTTTCTCAAGTCACTTGTAGAAATAATTGTCGGCACAAGGTCATTAACAAGCGTAGGGTCTTGAGAACGTACAAGTTCCATTAACTTCAATACATCTGTTTTTGTCATAACTTCATCAACGTGTTTTCTCACACATTCCTGCAAGTGAGTAACAATTACGTCAGTGGAGTCAACAGCGGTAACGGAACGCGCCATTTTAGCATCCTCAGGTCCAATCCAGTAAGCCTGTGTCTGATAAGTAGGGTCAATACCGATAATTGCATCCTGCGGGACTTCTTTTCTCATAGCATCCCACTGATCAGCAATTACCATTAATTTACCCGGGTAAACATAACCCGTTGCAACAGTGTTGCCGCGAATAGAAATCATATATTCGTTGGCATCCAGTGCTGATGAATCCATAATTCTTATGTTAGGCAGAATGTAGCCGAGTTCATCGGTAACTCTTTGACGCAAAGCAGCAATTTTAGCAAGCAATTGACCTTCCTGATCAGGATCGGCAATTACAAGAAGATTTGAGCCCACCTGCAAGCTCAAAACATCAACCCCTAAACGTTCATACATTCTGTTAGGGTTAACAAGGTCTTGCATATTTTGGCGGACATTTTCCAATTGTCCCAATTGTGATTGAACATCCGCATTAATTAATGTTGAGAAGCCTGCTACAAATAAACCAATAGCAAATAATGTAAACGGAACCCACGGCAACCCTGTCCAGTGACCTGTTACAGCCAAAAGCACCAAGAAACTTGCAGAAAGGAAAAGCGCATTAGGTTTGCTTACAACTTGCGCAGTGACATCTGTACCTAATGAATTAGCAGCAGAAGAACGTGTCATAAATATACCTGCCGCAATTGACATTAAAAGTGATGGCAGCTGTGATGCCAAACCATCACCGATTGTTAATATCGTATATTTAGAAACTGCATCTGCAACAGGCATTTGATTCATCAAACACCCGATACATAAACCGCCGATAATGTTAATAAGTACAATAATAATACCTGCAATAGTATCCCCTTTTACGAACTTCATCGCACCGTCCATACTACCAAAAAGGTTTGATTCTCTTTGTAAGTCTTCACGCTTTTTAGTAGCTTCTTCAGGTGAAATCAAGCCTGCATTAAAGTCGGCATCAATTGTCATTTGTTTACCCGGCATAGCATCTAAGGCAAATCTCGCTGCAACTTCCGCGATACGTTCGGCACCCTTTGTGATTACCATGAACTGCACAACAGTGATGATAAGAAAGATTACACCACCTACAATCATATTACCGCCCGTTACAAAAGTACCGAAAGCGTGGATTACTTCTCCGGCTTCACCTTTTGAAAGAATAAGCCTTGTTGATGCAATTGAAAGTACAAGACGAAACATTGTACCAATCAGGATAATTGAAGGGAATGAAGCAAGTTCCAATGTCTTCTTTACATATAAAGAAATCATCATCAGAACAATACCGAGTGTAATATTTAAACAGATACAAATGTTAACAACCCAGTTCGGAAGTTCGCATAAAAGCAGAACAATAAGAAGCAATACGAATATCGCCATGAAAACTTCACTTAAGCTGTTACCTCCTCCTCCTTGTGCCTGTTCCTGTGCCATTAAATTTCTTTTAAAGCCTCACTTATTACGGACAATTGAGTTTCAATCGTCGCATCTATTACACCGTTTGTAGTTGTAACCATACAACCGCCTTCCATTAATTCTTCATCGGGAACCACAAGCACTTTTGCATCTAAACCTGCTGTACTCATAAGTTCGGGTATTTCTGTTTTCAATAAAGCAACCTGCTGCGGATTAACCCTCAATGTAATTTTTGTTTCTTCTTTAGAAAGCCCTTTTAATATTTCAAGAATATTGTTAAGGATTAATGAAGGATCTTGCTGTATCTCTCTTTTAATAATTTTTTTAGCAATATCAACACTGATTTCTAAAATATCAGGTGCTATATACTCAAACACTTCTTGCTTAGCAGAAAGAAAAGCTGTAATTGCATTTTTAACCTCTGAAATATCCTCTGAAGCCTGTTCCAAACCTGCCTGATAACCCTCTTTTGCAGCAGATTCTTTTATAGCTTGAGCTTCCTCTCTTGCTCTTGAGATAAGATTACGGTCATCAATTCTTCTAAATCCCCTTCTTCTATCTCCTCTGCGGCGTTCCTGACGCTGTTTAAAATCAATATTATCCAGGTTAAATAAGTCGATTTTATCTTCATCGACTTGTTTTTCCGACTCAATAACAGCCGGTTTTTCTTCAATTACCTCCGCCGGTTTCTGGATTTTCTTTTTGATAATCATGATTAATTTTATTATACACCATCTTCTATGTGTGTGGCAATAATATTTGCAACTTTAGGCGGAATTTCATAATATTCGCCTTCAAGTGCATTAAAAACAAACTTTTTAACTTTAGGGCGCTCAAGCTTTAACATCTGTTCAAGATGAGGACGTTGTACATATTGCGAAATATTTTGAACTTTAGCCACAACTTTAGAAGGGCTTAATGCTAATCGTGATTTTGGAAGATTTGTTCTGATTTCTTGTAAACATCTTAATGCAACACTGGCATCAACTTTTTCTCCCAAGTCAGGCATTTCCATAAATTTGATAACTGATTGTGCATCATTCGGATCAAACTTATTAAGTATTGTTTGAACTTTTTCCTGCTTAACTTTTTGGAACAAAAGAGCAAGAGTTGCAAGTTTAAGTATTTTTGTATCAGTGCCCGGAGGAACAGCTAAACCACGCGACTGCGGCATAGGGATATTATTACCCTGAGCCGGCATTGACCCTTGATTTGCTGCTGCTGCCTGCTGCTGTTGTTCTTCCTGCTGCATTTGCTGCTGCATAGCATCAATATTAGATTGGCTTGCAGCCTGCTCCATCAAGCCTTCATCAATTAAATTTTTATCTTTTAATTCTGCAACACAATCTAAATAAGTCTTTTTAACATGGTGTTCAATCAGCTGCAAAATTTGATCTTGAGGAAGATTTTGCCCGAATGCATTTTTAGCGATTTCAAAAATAGTAAACGCAATTTTCTGCATTACAGGATCCCAATACTGCTGCGGAATACCTGAGCGAACCAAATCAACCGATTTATGATAAGACCATTCTGCTATGATTTGGGTTATCATTATTGCGGTATCAAGGTCAAACTGACCTTCATCATACAAAGACTGACCGGCAATAGTAGAGAAATTTAAAAGAGTGTTTGCAACATAATTCTTCTGCATATCGTTGAAATCTGCAGGAATAAGCTCAAATGCCTGTTGAGCCAAGTTTTGTGCAAAACCTTTATAATCAAAACCGTTAATAGCCATTCTTTACACCACAGTTACCCTTGTTCAATCCAGCTTTTTATCTTTTCACCGGCTTCTTCATCATCAGCATCGGAAAGTTCGGCTGAAAGATTAGACAATGTATCCATTAATTGTTCAGGGCTTTGCTGAGCGATATATTCACGCTGCTGCTGTTCGAGAAGCCCTTGAGCCAGTTCTGATTGTCTTTCTGTCAATTGCGCAGCTCTGTTGTTAATATCACTTAATTGTTGTTCCTGCTGCGCTGTTTTTTGTCTTAACATTTCAACTTCACGTCTGTTAGCTTCTTCAGCGGCTTTAACCTTATTAGATACAGCTCTGAATACTATAATCAAACCTATTGCACTCAATGCAATTGCTATCCACCAAGGGTTTCCTGTTTCATCAGGTTTTGGAAGATTTGCAGGTCTGTCTGATGCAAGATAAGGATCTGCAGAATCCGAAAATGCTATTGAAACATTTTCTGCCAAAACTTTAGGGCTGGCTGCTTTTGCAATTAAGTCTTTTAGTTCTTCAAGTGTTGTATTTGCAGGTAATGAATTCTTATCAAGAGTTACCGCAATTGATATTTCTTCAACTACACCAGGTTTAATATATTCGTTTGTCTGAGTTTTAGTTACACCGTACTGAGTTTCCCTTGCTGTACGAGAATAATTTCTGTTTTGGCTTGAATCTGATGCTCCGTTTGGAAGTCCGTTTGGAAGATAAACGCTAACTGCATTAACATTCTTATTAGAATCTGTTGTTTGGTCGCCCAATCCTTCAGAGAATGTTTGCTCGGTTACAGATGCTTTTCTGTTGGGATCATAATCTATTGTGAACTTTTCAACAGGAGCTTGTCTTAAGAATGTGCTTACAGTAGCAATATAATTTCCCTGACCGATAAGCCTGTCTAATTGTTGATTAACTTTTGCAGTCATATACTTATCATTTTCTTCGATTTTTTGAAGCATTTCATCTTCAGCATCCATAATGCTGTGATAAGTATTTCCGTTAGTATCAGTAATTGCAATGTTATCGGCAGTCAAACCTGTAACACTGCCTAAAAGAAGGTTTGTAATAGCTTTTACTTTTAACTGGTCAAGTTTAGATGCATCCTTGTCAAGAGTAAGCTGAACCGTTGCAGTAACAGGTTTTTGCATAGATGTAAACATTGTCTGCTCAGGAATTGAGATAAATACGGAAGCATTATCAACGCCGTCAATCCTTCTGATTAATCTTGATAATTCGCCGTTAATAGCTCTTGAAAGTCTTATTTTCTTGTCTTCTTTAGTTGATGTAAAATCGCCTTTATCAAAAATTTCAAGACCAATATTTTGATCCATTAATCCGCTTTGAACAATTTGGATTAATGCAGTATCTCTGTCTGATGTGTAACAAGCTTTTCTTCCTGTTTTGCAGTCACCTTTTTTAAGGTAAAGAATAGATTTCGTACCATCAATCCTTCTGCTTACTGCAATATCGTATTTTGCAAGAAGTGCTTGAATTTCTATGGCTTTTCCCAAATTATCCGTAGTAAGCAAGTCAACGTTTTCTTTTATAGGTTCACCTGTAACTTCAACGCCGTTTGCAGGTTTATTAGAAGATTTAACGATACCGACTGTCATTATAAGTGCCAGTACAATAACTATTGCACCAATTATTCCATATAAAGCTGCTTTGTTTTCCAATAATTTTTGAAAGTCCATTCTTTACCCTCTTTGCAATCACTGACTAAATTTTACGGATTTTGTCAGGATGTTTTTGCCCCGGTCTGTTTTTAAGTTAACTAACTCTAATTACATTCTACACCTGAATTTGCATAACTTTGTCATACGCTTGAATGACTTTTCCTGTAATTTGTGTTGCAACGTTAATGCTAATTTCAGATTTTGCCATTGCAGTCATAACATCGTGAATATCCACGTTGTTGCTGCCTGACATTACGTCTTTCAAAAGGTTATCAGGCGCATTTAATTCAGTGTTTAAATTTTCCACAAGCCCTGACATAACCTGCTTAAAATCAGCAGTATCAGGAGTTTCAACTCTGGACATTCTTGCAGAAGGCATTTGACCTACACCGGTATCGAGCTTGGTGTGCTGGATTCTTCCTGCCAAATCATATTGAGGATAAAAACTGTTAAACATTTTGCCTGCCTTTCTTATATTTATTCTATCGTATTTTTACGGAATTTATATAGTAAACAGGTAAAAAATCATCTGAATTCAGTAGAAAGAAGAATGAATTTAGCACAAAATTACTACCTGCTCATGCAGACTTTAATGATTTTTTGAGAAAAATCAATCTTTATTGAATTTCAGCAAGCTCTTTTCGGATATCTTCAACAGAAACATGAACAACAGGAGCTCCGTCCTCTTTTCTTAAATAAACTTCTTTTATTCCTGATTGAACAATAAAACGTTTGCATAAAATGCAGATAAAATTGTGACCGTAAATATACATTGTTGAGCCTTTACATCTGTCCTGACCGGCTTGAATTATCGCATTTTGTTCTGCATGTATTGAACGGCAGGTTTCATACCTTGTTCCTGATTCTATATTATGTTTAATACGGTAACACTCTCCGCGTTCATAACATGATTCCACTTTAGAAGGTGTTCCGTTATAACCTGTTGCTTTTATTTTTTTATCATCACCTACTATAACTGCTCCGACCTGAGCTCTGATACAGTTAGAACGGCTTGCACAAGTCTTTGCTAAATCTAAAAAATAGTCTTCCCAAGATTTTATTTCCATATCTTATTCCTTATGATTATCCACTAAATTTATTTTATACCAAAATGACGTGCTTGCAAATATTTTATTTGTATCATAGTATTAATTTATGTTTAATCTATTTAAATGTAGAAGAAAAAATTTAAAAACAATAAATAGAACAGGTGTTGATTATAAAATAAGAAATTTCATAGCTTCAGGAATTACAGAAAACAAACGTGATGTGAAAATCATTGTGTCTTTAACATCATTTCCTGAAAGAATGGAAGATATTCAATACACTCTTTACTCTCTTTTAAATCAGGAATTTAAACCGGATGAATTAATTTTGTGGCTTTCTCAAGAAGAATTTCCGAATAAGGAAAAAGACCTTCCGCAAGTTGTTTTGAAATTTAGAGAAAACGGACTGCAAATAAAATGGTGCGAGAATTTATACTCATATAAAAAGCTTATCCCGACTTTAAAAGAATATAAGAACACCAATTGCATAATTGTAACAGCAGATGATGACATATATTATGAGAAAAATTGGCTCCTTGAGCTGTACAAGTCCCATCTAAAAGAGCCAAATTGTATAATTTGTCACAGAGCACATAAAATTAAACTTGAAAATGGAAACATCGCTCCTTATAAAAAATGGAAAAAGAAAATTAAGGGAGATTTTCCGTTATATAAAAACTTTTTCACTGGAGCCGGTGGTGTTTTGTATCCACCAAACAGTCTGCATAAAGATATTGATAATGTTGAATTATTTACAAGGCTTGCTCCTAAAGCAGATGATATTTGGTTTTGGGCGATGGCAGTGTTAAATAAAACACCTATCTACATAGCAGAAAACAGAGTTCGAGAATTAACTTATGTTAATCCTGACAGAGAAAGAGGTTTAACAAATCAGTTAACTTTATTTGCATCCAATAAAAAAGGCGGAAATGATATCCAATTATCCAATATAATTAATCATTATCCGCAAATTTTAGATATTTTGAAAGCAGAAAAAAAGCTTTCAGTTATTGTCTGTAATTTCTTACGCCGGTAGTAATCATTGCTATTCCGTATTTATCACAGGTTTCAATTATTTTTTGGTCTTTTATAGCACCGCCGGGTTGAATAATTAATCCAATACGTCCTTGAATTGCAGAGTATATACAGTCTTCTGCAAAAATAGGTGCATCTGATGCAAGTACAGCTTCCTTGGAATTATCACAGGCATAATTTAAAGCCCATTCAACGGCAGCCAAGGCGTTAGTTTGACCTTGTGCTATGGCAGAAGTTTTAAAATCCCTTGCGATTACAGCAGCATTTGTTTTAGCATGCTTTACAACTTTCCATGCAAATATTGCATCTTCAATTTGTTCTGCAGTAGGTTTTTCTCTTGTAACCACTTTAAACATATCTTTATCAAGCTCGCTGTTGTTGCTGTCTTGAACAAGAGCCCCGAACGGCGACATGATAACTTCTTCACAAGTCATTTTTCTATAATCTTTTAACAAAGTATTTAATTTAACAAGTTTTATTTCCGAGTTGTCTTTGAAAAGTTCAATTGCCTTTTCATCAAAATCAGGTGCAACTACAACCTCAACTGACATAGAATTCAAATGCTTTGCGACCTCCTCATCAACAGGTCTTGAAAATCCCACAGTACCATAAAAAGAACTTACAGGGTCACAATCAAAAGCTTTGGTGTATGCATCATATATAGAACGGCCTAAAGCCACACCGCAAGGTTTTGTATGTCGTATTATAGAAACTGCATTAACATCATAAAACTCGCTTACGAGGTTTGTAGCCTCAGTAATGTTCAAAATATCGTTAAAGGTAAGCTCTTTATCATTCACGACTTCATAGTCAACCATACCGTCAGTTTTATAAATCGCACCTTTTTGATGTGGGTTTTCACCGTATTGTAAGTCTTTTAATTTTTCGAAGTTATATGTTTTAAAAGGCTTTTCACCGGTTTGTTCCGCAAGTTTTGAAGAAATAAGTCTGTCATAATTAGAAGTTAAGTTAAAAGCTTTAGCAGCAAGTTTCAATCTGCCGAAATCATTAGCGTTTAATGCTACATAATAATCAACTTTGTCTGTTATTACTGTGACATTTTTGTAATTCTTAGCACCTGCTCTTAACAATGCACAGCCGACAATATCAATTTTTGAAATCATATCGCCGACATCATTATTTTCAAGTATAACTTTTTCAAACGGACATAAGTTTACAACAACCATGTCAAAAGATTTAACCGCAAATCTTTCTAAGTCGCTTAATTCTTTTGAATCAGAAGTGCTTGCAAGGATACCTGCAAAAATAGTTTCATTTAAGGCATTTAGTTCGCCTGATAATAAGCTAGGACATCCTGAAAATTCTGCCAAATTGATGACCTCGATTTCAGCACTTTTCAAAAGTTCATAAGTGTCGCCGCCTGCAACAATTTCATAATCAAACTTTTCTGTTAAATTTTTTGCGAAATCAATTAAGCCTACTTTATCATAAACACTTATAAATGCACGTCTTTTCATTTTTTACACCATAGCTTACGATTGTTTACAATGCGCTTTTCTTGATTTATATACACATCCACAATTATTCATAGTACCGCTTTATTCGGTTAATGCACTCGGGTAAACCCTCGCACCTGTTTTGCTTTATAAACTATCGTCCTTTCATGAATTATTATAACATCTTTTTAAAAAATCAGAGTTTTTCTTAGCATTTCGTAACTATTTTCTATTTTTCTTGAAATAATTTTTTCCACATATTATAATTAGGCAAAAAGAGGATTATATGGTAAGTAACAGAATGAATGAAGGCGTTGGTAAAAAGATAGTTGAAGCCTTAAAAAAGCAATCAGATATTGAAATTCAATCAGTAGTCGAAAACCCTGCACCTGTTGAAGAAGAAACATTAACAGATACATCTTCTGCAATAGAATTTACTACACCTGAGGAGCCTTCTTATGAAGAACCTCAAATGGAAAGTTTTCAACAACCTGAACATGACTTTTCTTCCGAACCTGAAGAAGAAACTCCTGTATTGCAGCAGCCTTTTGTAATGCCTAATACTATGACATTTACACAAAGCGCACCTTCTCCTGTTATTGAAAAAGAAATTTTTGCTAATGATTTGGAAGGATTTGAAATCCCTACAAACGTTGCGGTTTTAAAACAACTTATTAATCAGCTTCCCGCAGGCGTTTCAAAACAAACAGGCGCTCTAATTATTAAACAAACAATGGAAGCTCTCGGTATTTCAATGAAAAGTGTTTTACAAGAAGCACAACAGGTTCAAGAAAGCTTAAATAATTCTCAAAGAGAATGTCAGGCTTCTATTATGGAATACAGAAAACAAATTAATGTTTTGGAAAAACAATCTCAAAAATACCAAAGACAATACTCTGCATTAAATGATATAATAAGTTTATTTATTCAAACAAGTATCTAAAAAGGAGGCTTTAGCCTCTGGAGTGCTATTAAAAATTTTACGAAAAATGTCAAACATGTTTTAAAGGAGGCAGAATTATGACACAAGAAGCATTAAGGGTTGCCCCCCCCCCGACAAGCTTAGCTGCTTGACCCGCAATTTTGGGGCTTTTAAGAATTTAAGGGGATTATTTCAAGGGTTTACTCTCGCCGAAGTTTTGATTACTCTCGGAATTATTGGTGTGGTTGCGGCGATGACTATGCCATCGCTTATTCAGGACAAACAAAACACTGAAAGGGTTTCTCAACTAAAAAAGGTATATTCATCTCTAAGTCAGGCTTTTATTATGGCTGTTGCAGAAAACGGCACTCCTGATGAATGGGGAATGGCAGGAATGTATGATGAAATAAGCCATTATCAAATGGCAACCAAACTTGCTAAGCATTTAAAACTTTCTGAAAATTGTATTGATATGGATCAAACATCAATAGACAAAGTTTGTAATCCTGATAAGAATTTGCACCTCAAAAGTACCTCAAGAAGTGTTATATTACTTGACGGTACACGCGTCACTTTTAGATGTTGGAATAGCCAATGTAAATCAAACTATACTTATGCCAATCAAAATTCTGCATTAAAAAATACATGCGGAGAAATTTCTGTTGATTTAAACGGTAATAAACTTCCTAATGAAAATGGTCGTGACAGATTCCAATTTTATGTTACTAAAACGGCATTAGTTCCTTGGGGTATACAAGATGATGTTCATCAATTTGAAAAAGCTTGTAACAGGAAAGTTACCTATCCTTATCCCGGCTTTACAGATGAAAAAATGTATGCGTGTACAGCTTGGGTACTATATAACGAAAACATGGATTATCTGAAATGTGATGATCTAAGTTGGAAAGATAAAACAAAATGCAAATGACCATAAAAAATCCCGCCTGCTGCGGGATTTTTTATTATCTGTATGAGAATGAACTTTGAATATTCTTATCAAGTAATCCTTGACAGGATTGATATTCTGCTTCAATCATTTTTAACCTGTTTTGATACTGCTGCATTTGCATATCTAGTTTTTGTTCAAGTACTTTCAGCTTCGCCTGTCGCTGCTGCAGTAATTTAGTTGTAGGAGATTCAGGATCATAATCGTTGCCAACCTGCATCAAATCGCTTGTTGATTGCATTAATCCCATTTTTGCCTGGGTTATCAACTGGATTTTATATTCCAGATCTAACCTTGACTGTTGGAGATACAATAATCTGATTTGTGAGGTAATTAATCCCATTTCTAATCTTCCTTTTACCTTGTTTCATTAAGGTTATTACCCTTCAGGAACGTGTGCTGGTTATTTTCTGCTATCAGCTGTTCCATCCTTTGAAACTGGTGGCGGTGGTAGTTCAATCTGTATTGAGCCATCTTGCGTTTCTTGTTCATTGTCAGGAATTCTTTAATCCCGTCAACAAATGAACT
The DNA here is from genome assembly GCA_900548405.1 of Candidatus Gastranaerophilales bacterium. Lineage (GTDB taxonomy): Bacteria > Cyanobacteriota > Vampirovibrionia > Gastranaerophilales > Gastranaerophilaceae > Stercorousia. The sequence goes on from UNSJ01000018.1 coordinate 26,328, forward strand.
TGATATAGACTTTATCGGGTTTTTCCTTATGAGAAAGTTCTTTGAATATATTAAGAAATCGAGTATTCTTTTAATATTCATCTCTAAAGTATCTCGAAGCATTTTTCTCCTTACACTTTAGACCTACATGTATATAAAAACAACTTGCACATAATTATTGCCATGTTTCTTAACATTTGCTTAACATGTCTTAAACATGCTGTCTAAAGTTATTTCACACTATTATATAACGGACAAATAATAACCGAACTTTAATAAAAAACAGGTTTTGTAAAAAAATATTACATGTTTTGAATAGCTTTGCTGTCGCCTTCAATAGATTCTTTCAGCATTTTCTTAACAACATCGCCTTGTGTATCTAACATTTTGCATACTGTTTCAATGTTTCTCACTTTATTAGAAAGAATTGTATCAGCATTAGCCGTAATATTACCAGTTACATTTTGGTAAGCCGCCAAAGCAGCAGATGATGTACCTTGCATCAAATTACCCATAACAATAGCAGGAAGACCGTATTCTCCCAAATAAGGCGCTGCAGCCTGCATGATACCGCCCCAGCCTGAAATTACACCTGCAACAGGTAATACAATATTTTTCATTGAAAATCCGTAACCGTTTGCCGCGCCAAGACCGTATGCAGCAGCACTTGCAACATCCGCAATACCGCCTACACTTGATGCGTAGCCTGTTGCAACACCTGTATCACTTCCCCAGCCGTTTAAAATAGAGGAAGCACCACCCGTTGCATAACCGTCGCCCAACCCCCATGAAACAGGAGCTGCACCGCCCGGAAAACCTGAATAATTGTATAGTGAATCTATACCGTATGAAGAACCTCCATTAAATTTTGAAGCATAAGATGTTCCAGGTATATTCATAGATTCAGAAGCGCCAAAAACAGTTGCAAATGAAGACGGAGCAAGTAAACTTGCGATGTTGTATAAAAATCCGCCGGTAGCTTCAAAACCGGTACCTTGACCGCTTCCTGATACTGTTAAATCTCGAAGTTTATCATAAGTTTCCCAAAGCTGTGCTTTTGCATCACCGCTCGCTGAACCGAATTTATTTGCTATAACTAAGTAACTGTCGTTTTTGTAAGCCATAAGAACCTCTTAATATCTTTTCCATTATTCGAAAGTTTTGAATGTTGATTCGATATTCTTTTCAATAACTTTCTTAACCGCTTCCATTTCAGTTTGAAGAGCATCTTGTTCTGTATCAAGCTGTCTTAAACGTAATTCCAATGTACGGTCTTGTTCCTGAATTTTTTCTGTTTTTGCGTTTATATCAGCAATTGCCTTTTCATAAACCTGCATATCGTAGTTATACTGGTTCATTGCATCATTATAAGCATTTTCATCAGTAATTGTTTCAGTATTCAATGCATAAGTTGCTGTTGAATCTTCATATTTTATTGATTGAGGACGTCCTGATGCATCTAAATCGACAAATGCTCTTTGAGTTCTTTCAATCTTTGTTTTAACATCTTCTGCATAATATGAAGTTAATTTATTTTGATTTTCAGTAGGTTTTGTCGGATCAGGAGCTGAAATTGCTGATGCGGTTAAATCTTCCAAACTTGCAAAATATCTTGTTCCTTGATATTCCCAAGTATAAATATCATTTGAAGTTGCAAAGTTTTCTGTCGGGAACTGTTTACAAATTTCTTCATAAGCAGCTTTTTGTTCAACATCAGTAGGATCGTATTTGGATACTTCACAGTTACCTACATATGTCGGAACACCTGATTCTACGAAATAATTTGCCGGATTTTCAGTACCGGTAACTGCCTTATCAAGTTCTTCACGAGTAGAGAACTTCATTGTACCGTCTGTATCTGTATAAACAAACAAATTATCTAAATCTTCATTTTTCAATTCAGGGTAGTCTTCGCAAATTTTATTAAAGTTGTTTCTTTGTTCTTCAATTAACGGATCATATTTATTTAATGTATTAGCACCTACATTGTACACGTCATTAGCGGCATCGTATGTTACATCATTCATATCAATACTGCCTTGAGAGCCTTTGGTATCAAGCTTAACCTGAGGGTTTGCTTTTTTGGTTTGAATACCTGTATAAACATCAGCATAATGATAATGTGTGATTAAATAATTGTAATCGGGATCATTTGTAATCTCGGTCATATTGGTAATTGTTTCATCATAAGTACCTTCAGTGTAAGAATACTGTAATGTTGTATAATCTTGAGTACTCGGTGCAGTAGGAACTTCCAACGCAAGAAGCTCATTGAATGTATTAGCACTCTGGTTTGCCAAAGCTGTACGAGCCTGGTTAACTTGCTGTCCTTCATATTCAACGTTTGTTTTTCTTGCAGTCAATCCTAAATATCTTGCCTGTGATGCTGCCATGCCCATAGAGTTACTCTCCTTATTGTACTACCTTACATTTGTACTTATAATGAAGTTTTTTATAAAGTCAACATTATATAAAAAATTATACGGTATTAATTAAAAAATATATATCTAAAAGCATCTAAAATCATACGTTTAGATGAGAAAATAATTCAAAAATCATATAATTTACATAAAAGAAAAGCCGCCATACTTTTTGGCGGCTTTACGTTATTAATTTATAAGAGACTTATTCTGCAGGTAATTCTTTTTCTGATCCCGGATCATTTACGGTTAATGCAATACGTTTATCAGTAGGGTTAAATTTCAAAATAAACGTATCAATTTTATCACCTACCTGTAAAATACATTCTTTTTGGTTTTGCAATTCTACAACTTCTGCATGCGGCAATAAAGCTTCAACACCGGGGAATACTTCTACAAAAGCTCCGAAGTGTTTAATTCTGGTAATTGTACCTTCAACTTTGTCGCCTTCTTTAATTTGTTTTTCAGCTTCTAACCATGGATCAGGTTCTAAGTTCTTCAAGCTTAAAGAAACACGTTGTTTATCATGATCAACTGCAATAACTTCAACATCGATTTTGTCACCTACATTCAAAATATCCGTAGGATGATCAATCCATCTCCAAGATAATTGAGATAGTGGAAGAAGTCCGTCAATACCGCCAAGATCAATAAACGCACCGAAATCAGTAATCCTTACAACATCACCTTTAACAATTTGTCCCGGTTCAATTTGTGAGAATACATTTTTTCTTGCTTCTACTGCGCTGTCTTCATAAACCTTTTTATTAGAAAGGATAAAGTTATTTTGCTGTGGATCAAGAGTAAGAATTTTTAACTCAATTTTTCCGCCAACTTCTAAATCGCTTTCTTTAGCTCTTAATTGAGAAGAAGGAACAAAACCTCTTACGCCTGAGATTTCAACAAGCACACCGCCTTTAACAATTCCTGCAACTGTTCCAAGAATAGTATCGTCAGCTTCTTTTGCTTTTTCAAGTTCTTTCCATGCATAAGCTTGATCAACTTTTTTACGAGATAATAAAAACTTACCATCTTCATCTTCTTCTCTGATAATTAAGAATTCATATTCTTTACCTTTTTCAAACTTTGCTTCAATATTTTCATCTCTATCAACAGCTTCGCGTGTAGGAACAACCGCAATAGTTTTTGCTCCGATATCAACCATTACGCCTTGACTGTCATAACCACAAACGATGCCTTTTACTAAATCCCCTTTTTGAAAATTATAGTCATATTGTTTCAATAATTCTTCAAAATCTAACTCTTTTGATGTCATTTTTACTCCATTGTCATAAGACACTATACTAATAACGTTACTATCATTTTAGCAGATGTGGCTTGACTTGTAAAGCTTTTGTAAATTCTCTTAACATTTTAAACAGCATAAAGTGCGGACATCTGTTCTCTTTCGGACGTCCGCATATGCTATGAATACTGTGTTTTAAGCCTTTAAAGACTCTATCAGATCTGAGATTGTTTTTTCCTGTACTTCTATCTCAGCTATTCTTGATTTTGTTTGTTCGATTAGCTCTTGCGGGGCATTAGCTACGAATTTAGGGTTGTTTATTCTGCCTGAAAGTGATTTTTTCTCACTTATAAGTTTGTCTAATTTCTTTTGCTGACGCGCAATTTCGGCATCAAGGTCAATCAAATCAGCCAGAGGCAAAATGATTTTTGAAGCTGAAACAACAGCCGTTGCAGATTTTGGAGGAATCGGAGCATTCATATCTTTATAAGATATGTTTTCAACTCTTGCGAGGCGCTTAATATAAGCTTCAATTTCTTCAAAAATAGGTTTTTCCGCTTTTTCAGCTCGGATTTCAATATCACATTTTACAGAAGGTGAAATATTAAAACTTTGGCGGACATTTCTCAAAGAAGTAATTGTTTCAAAAACAAGTTCCATTTCTTCAGCTTCTTTAGAAAACTCTAATTCTTCCTTAAAGACAGGGAATTCTGAAACAATAACAGCTTTGGTTTCTGTCTGCTTAGGAATTAACTGCCATACGCGTTCTGTGATATGCGGCATAATAGGGTGTAACATTCTCAATGACATATCAAGAACATATCTCAATACCCTCTGAGTATTAGCTTTTAATTCAGCATCTTGAAGTTGAATTTTTGCAATCTCAACATACCAATCACAGTAAGAATTCCAGAAGAAATCATATAAAACGTGAGCTGTTTCGCCAATTCTGAATTCTTTAATGTTATTATTAATTTCTTTTGCTGTTTTGTTTAGTTTATCTAAAATCCACTTGTCTGCAATTGTAAGATTTTCAAAATCAATATCTTTATTATCAACACCGTCAAGGTTCATCAACACAAACCTTGAAGCATTCCAGATTTTGTTAGCGAAGTTTCTTCCGTATTCAAATCTTTCTTCACTCATTTTAATGTCTTGACCGCCATAAGTACATAAAGACGTCATTGTAAATCTTAATGCATCACAGCCATACTTGTCGATAATTTTAACCGGATCAATAGTGTTGCCTTTAGACTTAGACATTTTTTGACCTTTTTCATCTCTGATAAGACCGTGAATATAAACGGTTGAAAACGGCGCTTTTCCTGTAAATTCCAAGCCCATAGTAATCATTCTTGCAACCCAGAAGAAGATGATATCAAAACCTGTTACAAGAGTTGTTGTAGGGTAGAATTTTTTAAAGTCATCGCTGTCCGTATTCGGCCAGCCCATAGTTGAGAAAGGCCACAAACCTGATGAGAACCATGTATCAAGAACATCAGAATCTTGAGTGTAATTAGCAGGATCCGGATTTTCTTTTGCAACAACCATTTCGCCTGTTTCATTATGGTAATATGCGGGAATTTGATGTCCCCACCATAATTGACGAGAAATACACCAATCGCGGATATTTTCCATCCAGCCTAAATAATTCTTTTCCCATCTGTCAGGAACAAACTTAATCCTGCCGTCTTTAACAGCTGCAATAGCTTCTTTTGCAAGAGGTTCCATTTTAACAAACCACTGTTCGGAAAGAAGCGGTTCTATTGTAGTTCCGCAGCGCTGGCATTTACCGACATTGTGCTCATGATCTCTTGTTCTTAAAAGGAAGTTTTCATAAGAAAGCATTCCAATAATTTTTTCTCTTGCTTCGTATCTGTCCAATCCGTGTAAAGATTGAGGAACTTCTCCGCAAGCCTTCATTTTGCCTTCGGTATCAATAACCCAAACAGGTTTTAAGCCATGACGTTTACCAACCTCAAAATCGTTAGGATCGTGCGCAGGTGTAATTTTAACAGCACCTGTACCAAAGTTTTTATCAACATATTCATCTGCAATAATAGGAATTTCTCTGCCTGATAAAGGAATAACAACTGTTTTTCCGATAAGCTCTGAGTATTTATGGTCAGACGGATGAACAGCAATTGCAACGTCACCGAATATAGTTTCAGGACGTGTTGTAGCAACAATAATTGCACCGTGTTCACCTTTTAAAGGATAAGAAATTTCCCACATGTGTCCTTGTTCGGTTGCATATTCTGTTTCAACATCAGAAATAGCACTGTTACAACGAGGGCACCAGTTTACAATATATTTTCCTTTATAAATCAATCCTTTTTCATACAGCTTGATAAATACTTCTTTAACAGCTTCAGAACAGCCTTCGTCAAACGTAAAACGTTCTCTTGAGCGGTCAAACGAAGCTCCCAAGCGTTTACATTGATCTAAAATTGCAGATTTATGCTCATTAGCCCATTTCCAAGTTTCTTCCAGGAATTTTTCACGTCCCAAATCATATCTTGAAACTCCTTTTTCACGCAATTTCTTTTCAACAACGTTTTGAGTTGCAATACCAGCGTGGTCTGTTCCAGGAAGCCAAAGAGTCTCATATCCTGACATTCTGTGATAACGTGTTAAAATATCCTGCAAAGTTTCATCTAAAGCGTGTCCCATGTGAAGCACACCTGTAACGTTTGGAGGAGGGATTACAATAGAATAAGGCGGTTTGTCGCTTTTTGCATCAGCCTTAAAAAATTCTCCGTCTTCCCAGAATTTATAAATACTTTCCTCAGTTTCTTTTGCATCGTAAACCGTAGGTAAATCTTCAGTTCTTATAGCTGTCATAAAAAAATCCTTCTTATTTTTCGTCTACTTTAAAAATAGCACAAAAAAAAGAAAAAACAAATTTATTCACTTAACATTTGTTTCGCACTTTTCCCGCCTTTTTCGACAGGAGAAGCCAAATAGCTCGGAATTAAATTTAAAGATTTACCTGGTTCGGAAGATACTGAAAATGAAAACAGGTCATATCCCCATTTGTTAGGACCTCTTTTCCCATTTACATCAATTGCAAAAATTCTCATTCCTGACCAGCCGCTCATAAGTAATATTGTACCGTCAGCCAAAACATAGGCTTTCCTATCTTTTGCAATAGCATTTTTTCTCCACCAGGCGATACCGGCTGTCTGTTTATTAGAATCAACATCAGATATATCTTCATTATCCTGTTTCACTATACTGTCAGTCCCGTTATATTCGGGAATACAGCCTTGTGCCAGTGCGTTATTTTCACAAACTTTTATAATTTTAACAGTTTTTTCAAATTCCTGTTGAAAGATATCGCAATTTGCAGATGAACCATAAGGATCTGTAGTTGAAGAAGCCCATTTTTTACAATTACCATCTTCTGCATATTCCAGACAAGCGTTACCTCCGCGGAAGCTGGGCCAAACATAGCATTCCAACGGATAACCGTTATTAGCTTCAATTTGAACCAGAGATTGTGCAACTAGTGAATAAGCTTTTTTAAACTGATTTTTTATAACACTTTCTCTGTAATTAGAAATTAAAACAGGCATTGTCATAGCTGCAACAACACCAATTATACCTAATGTTATCAGCACTTCCGCCAATGTAAAAGCAATTTTTTTCATAAATATTTCTCCTTGCTTGTTCTAATATTAGCACAATTTGTTCTTAATTTAGCACTAAAATAATAAAAATGCAAGAAAATTTAGAAAACAGACGAAAAAAATATAAGCAGCTGCTCGGAATTATAATAAAGGAACAGCGGCTAAAATATAACAAATCCATAAGTCTTATTTCTGCTGAGATAGGGATGACAAAGTCAATGTGGGCTGATTTAGAAAAAGGGATTAAAGATCCTCAATTTAGCACTGTTATTCGTATAGCAGAGGCACTTAATATAAGCTTATCCGAACTTTCAAAAGAACTTGAAAAAAGACTGGGAAAAGATTTTTCATTAATTGAATAAAAAAAAAGAACGTCTGAAAACAGCGTTCTTTTTTTTATAAGTTTATATATTAACTATGCTTTAGGAATTGAATTTGCAATAATTTCCATTTCTTCCAATGAAGCATAAACAGCGTGGCATCCGCAATCTACATACAAGATTTGACCGGTAGTACCTGTTGATAAGTCAGAAGCTAAGTATAAACCTGCTTTACCAACATCTTCCAATGAAACATTTCTTCCCAAAGGAGCTTTTGCAACAGCTGCTTTAAGCATTTTGTCAAATCCTGAAATACCTTTTGCAGCAAGAGTTTTAACAGCACCTGCAGAAATACAGTTAACTCTGACACCTTTTTTACCAAGGTCAGCTGCCAAATATCTCATAGAAGATTCAAGAGCAGCTTTTGCAACACCCATAATATTGTAATTTGCAACTACATATTCAGAACCCAAGTATGTCAAAGCAAATACTGATGCACCTTCATTCAAAATAGGTTCAGCATGTTTACAAAGTGAAATTAAAGAATAAGCGCTTACGCCCATTGCTAAATCCCAGCCTGCTTTTGATGTATCTATGAATCTTCCTTGCAAATCTTCTTTAGCTGCAAACGCAACAGCGTGAACCACAAAATCCAATTTACCGTAAACTCTTTCGCATTCCTTAAATACAGCTGCAACTTCATCATCTTTTGTTACGTCACAGCTCATAATTATTTTAGCACCCATATCTTCAGCCAGCGGTCTTACACGCTTTTCCATAGCCTCGCCTGCGTATGTAAAAGCTATATCAGCGCCTGCTTCATGAAGCTGTTTTGCAATAGCATAGGCAATCCCGTGAGTATTAGAAACTCCGAAAATAACACCTTTTTTACCTTCCATTAGTTTCATAATTATTTTTCTCCCTCTTTTTATAACTAAAATACGAAATTATATTATCAAAAACAAACTTTTAAAGCAAATTTTTTAAAATATTACCAATTTGTATATATTAAATAATATTAAGCTAAAAAAACATTTTAAGACAATTATTTTATTTAAAAACAGTTTATATAAATATTACTAATTGAGGATATAAATAAAAAGGAGATAAATATGGCAACAGATCCAATAGGAGGATTACGTTTTGACGGCGTAAAGGTATTAAAACAAGAAATAAAAGGTTCAGGTGCAGACAGAACATACTGCGTTTGGACAGATGCAGGATATATTGAATACAAAGAACAGAAAAAAGATGAAAACGGTTATTCACAAGCAGCAGTGCACGCTGTAAAATATTCTGATACCGTAGATCAAAAAGGTTTATTTATTTCTGATGTAACCAATGCAACTATGAAACTCGACTCTTCAAAATATCAAGGCGGCGTTGCAATATCAGGCGATGACGAAAAATTTGTTTTAGATGCAAAAAACGGACAAACTGAAAAGTTAATTAAAGTTTTTAATAACGCCCAAGTAATTTCTGATACGGAAGATAATGTGGTTAGACAAAAAATAAATATGAAATTTTAATAAATTTTTAAAATATTTATAAAAACTTGTCTTTTTTGGGGCAAGTTTTTTTTATGTAATTTTTATTGTTAACAATTGTAACAACATGCAAACATGCTGAAATCAGACGATTTCGGAAGTTTTTATATGTTTAAGAGAGATTACACACGAGGAGAGCTATGGGCGTTTCAAACGTATACAACTCCAATAAGATTGATCTGGTCAAACTTGCCTTAACAAATAAAAGCAAGTCATCAGCAGCTGCCAAAAAGCCTGAATACCTCCAAATGACAGGTTCAATTTTTAATGCGCCTAATGCAAAATCAACTTCAGGTACAAACTCTTTAAGCGATTTAAATACACTTAGAAGTATTAATGATTTAAACAATAAAAATAAAGAAACAGAAGGTACAAATAATAATTCATCTTCAGGTTCAAGTCTTGAAAATATTGCAAACATAGATAACGCTGCTGACGGTAAAGCTGCAGCACGTAGTGCTGAAGCAAGCAGTGACGAAGTAGCATCACAAACAAAGTCTTCTCAAGCAGATGAAAAAACCGTTACTAAGTTTGATTCCGAATCTCAAAAACTTGATAAACAAATGCAAAAAGATGACAAAAAATTCCAACAAACATTAAAAAAACAAGAAAATGAGATTAAAGACAATAATATAAAACTTGATAAATTAACAAAAGAAACCGAAGAAACACAAACTGAAATTGATAATGCTCAAAACGAACTTGACTCATTATTAGCTACAAGTGCGTTTACAATAAATAATGCTCAAAATTCCACAGGAGCTTCAAGCAATCCAAATGCGGGTAAAATTCAAGATTTACAAAATTTAATAGGTTCTAAAACAAGTCTTGTTCAAGCAAACGGAAAACAAATTTATTCATTACAAAGAAGTTCTACTAAAACAATTCGACAAATGAATAAAACTAACAGCAACTTTGTTAAAATGCAAACTAAAAACCAAAAAGCGTTAAACGCTGACCAAACAAAAACAGAAAAAGCTATTGAAGTTGCTACAAAATTTGAACAGGTTGCTGCATTAGTTTCTCAAGTCGGACAAACAGTAAACCTTGCAGGTAAAGGACTTGTTGCATTGGGAGCTTCAATGTCTTGGGCAGCAGGTGCAGGTGCGGCGTTAATCGCGGCAGGTAATGTAATGCAAAAAGTTGGTACCGTAACTGAAATGGTTGGTAATTACGGTCAAGCAGCTGCAAATATTACTAAAGCAGCAGCATACGCAGCAGACGGAAATTTATCTGGCGCATTACAAAGTGCAGCAGGTGCTATTCAAACAGGTGCGGCAGCTGTTAAAACAACAAAAGGACTAGGTAAAACATTTGATTCTATAAACGAACAGGCTAATCAGGCAACACAAAAACTTGCGGCAAATACTGCTGCAAGAGAAACCGTTAAAGATATGTCAACAGAACAACTTGGCGGTATGTCTAAAAAAGAAGCAAGAAAAGCTGTGTCACAAGATTTACAAAATCAAATGGCTGACGGCTCTATTTCTACAAGCAAAAAAGGAGCTCTCGGCCAAATGAAAGAATTAAAGAATAATGCTTTAGAAGGCGATAGCAATACTTTAAAATTAAATAATCAAACAGGTAAAATTGAACAAAATATTACAAAAAGCAAAGCAACAATTGCATTAGAAAACGCAAAAAATGACTTTGGAGCAGCTGTTGTGGAAGAAAACGGTTCAATTAAAGACGGAGTTGTTACAGGTCTTGACAGAAAAAGCAGAAAAGCCGTTAAAGACAAAATGGCAAGCAGATTCAGCAATACAGCGACAGATACGGTAAAATCAAGCAAGAAATTTGATGCTTCAAAATTGGTTAAAGGTTTGCAGTCATCTGCGGCTTTATTTAACCAGGCAGGAACACAACAAACTGCTTCCACAAGCAAAGGACCTGCTCCGCAATGGAATTTAAACAACGACAGCAGGTACCAAAAAATAAGAAATTCAAGATTAAGCAATGCGTAATAAAAAAGAAGCCCATCATAAGATAAGCTTCTTTTTTTTATTTTATTTATTTTTTATCTCATAAAAGATAAGTTTTTATTATTTAATCTTTTCGCTGCAGTTTGTTCTTCAAGCATAATATTCAAATACAAAATCTTATTTGCCGTAGCTTGATCAAGGTTTATAAATTCTGCTCCTGCCCTTCTTGATGATGCTGATACAATTTTTACATCAGCAGTGAAATCAAGATTCCCGCAAGAAATTTCTACCGGAACTACGTCGCCGACTTTAAGATCATTATGGTGCCTTACAGCAATACCGCCTCTTGAAATATCAACTAATGAATCTATTTGAGTATTTTCTGCCAGTTGAACCGGAGTTTGCCCATCATTTACACCAAATCTCATATATTGACGCTTATCAATTGAGTAAACTGCATTATCAACTGCACGTTGCTTATAAGTGTATTTACCCATTTCTTCATTAGAAGTTTCAGTGTCAGTGTCTGTATCTGTGTCAGTGTCTGTGTCTGTGTCTGTGTCTGTGTCAGTGTCTGTGTCAGTGTCTGTGTCTGTGTCTGTGTCTGTATCTGTGTCAGTGTCAGTGTCTGTATCAGTGTCTGTATCTGTGTCAGTGTCAGTGTCTGTATCGGTGTCAGTATCTGTGTCTGTATCGGTGTCAGTATCTGTGTCTGTGTCAGTGTCAGTGTCGGTATCTGTATCTGTGTCAGTATCAGTATCTGTATCTGTGTCAGTGTCTGTATCTGTATCGGTATCTGTATCTGTGTCTGTATCTGTGTCAGTGTCTGTATCGGTATCTGTGTCTGTATCTGTATCGGTATCAGTGTCTGTATCGGTATCTGTATCTGTGTCTGTATCTGTATCAGTATCGGTAT
>UNSJ01000019.1 GCA_900548405.1 Candidatus Gastranaerophilales bacterium
TGTTATTTTTTAAACCTAAGTTTACCAAAATAATCAAACTAAACGTTAAAAGAAATCAAACTAAGTGTTACTTTACATAAATCTTTGCATAACCAGGTGATTTTTTACTGTAAGTTATTCTGATTTTTCAGAGTTATTAAGCATTGAAGCAACATATTCTGAAAATATATTTTTTCTGGTTAAATTTAATTCATTTTTTGTATTTTTTAAATTAATAATTTTATTCATAATTTCATCAGATTTCTTTTGATAATTAATAATATTTGAACTTTTGTCTTAATAAAAATTATTAAACGTGGTATTATAATCCTATAAAAATAATTTATAAAGGGGAAAAATGATTTATAAAACAGAATATAATTCACCTTTGGGAAAGATTACTCTTGCCAGTGACGGAAAAGCTATTATAGGATTATGGATTGAAGGTCAGAAATATTTTGCAGATTCTGTTGAGGATAGAATGATTGAGAATAACAGTTTACAGGTTTTCGAAGAATGTAAAATGTGGCTTGATAAATATTTTAAGGGTGAAAGACCTGATATTAATGAATTGTCATTAGCGCCGCAAGGCAATGAATTCAGACAGGCTGTATGGAGAATTCTTTGTGAAATTCCGTATGGAAAAGTAACAACTTATGGTGAGATAGCAAAGCGGGTTGCAAAAATAACGAATAAGCCAAAAATGTCTGCTCAGGCTGTCGGCGGTGCTGTGGGGCATAATCCTGTTTCAATAATTATTCCTTGCCACAGGGTAATCGGTACAAGCGGGAGTTTGACAGGATATGCCGGTGGAATTGATATTAAAATAAAGCTTTTAAAGCATGAATGCGTTGATATGTCTAAAATGTTTGTTCCTAAAAAAAGTACGGCAAAATAAATTAGTGAGGTTTAATATATGAATCAGAAATCAAATACTATTCGTTTAATTTATCCGCAATGGCAGGGCGGAATTGTTTTTAATTGGATGCCTGATATTCCTGCTGAGGATTCATCAAAAGGCTACTATTTAGGTGCTCGAATCTTAAATATGCTTGCTCCTGAAAGCTCGCAAAAAGCTTATGAAGTTCCTGTTTCAACAGATGCTAAGAGAAAAGTTGAAAAAGGAATTATGGATAGAGAAGATATTATAAAACAGACAAAATCAGCTCTTGAAATTCTTGAAAAAAGCAATCCCGAAAAAATTGTAACGCTTGGGGGTGAATGTTCGGTTAGTGTAGTAGTTCGTTTAATAAACGATATAGCATCAAATTATGATATAATAGGACTTACAATAGCAGAGCCTATGCCTCGTATTGCGATTAAGTTAAGAAATATGATGAGCAAGCTTCCTCTGTTTAAATAAAACTTTATTTTTGATATACTGACAGCGTCGAAAGGTCAAGAATGTTATATTATACTGATTTACATATACACTCAAAATATTCACGAGCTACAAGTAAAAGCTGTAATTTGGAAGAACTTGCCGTATGGGCAAAGAAAAAAGGTTTAAGCCTTATTTCAACAGGTGATTTTACGCATCCTGCGTGGTTTAATGAGATAAAGGAAAAACTTGTTCCTGCAGGTGAGGGTGTATACAGACTAAGACCTGATATTGAAAAAGCTTTATCGCTGGGTGAAAACCCTGTGAGGTTTTTGTTGTCTGTTGAAATTTCAACAATTTACAAAAAAGGCGATAAGACAAGAAAAGTTCACCATGTTGTTTTTTGTCCAAGCATTGAAACGGCTCATATATTTCGTGAAAAATTAGATGCTTTAGGAAACATCAAATCAGACGGGCGCCCTATACTTGGTCTTGATTCGAGAAATCTTCTTGAAACAGTGCTTGAATCAGGTGAAGGTTCATTTATAATTCCTGCGCATATATGGACTCCTTGGTTTTCAGTTCTTGGTTCAAAATCAGGATTTGATTCAATTGAAGAATGTTACGATGATTTATCGGAACATATTTTTGCCGTTGAAACAGGTTTGTCCTCTGATCCGCAAATGAACTGGCATGTTTCAAAGCTTGACAAATACAGACTTGTATCAAATTCAGATGCTCATTCACCGTCAAAACTTGCAAGAGAAGCAACTGTTTTTGACCACAATCCTGATTATTACAGCCTTATGCATGCTCTAAAAACAGGCGAGGGTTATGTTGGGACAGTAGAATTTTTTCCTGAAGAAGGGAAATATCATGAAGACGGTCACAGAAAATGTAATATATGTCTTTCACCCGAAGAAACCAAAAAACTTAACGGAGTTTGCCCTGTCTGCGGTAAGCCTGTAACAATAGGTGTTTCATACAGAGTTAATGAACTGTCTGACAGAAAAGAGATTATTACACCGCCTTCAACTGCAGGAGAAGTATTTAGTCTTGTTCCGCTGCAGGAAATAGTTTCAGAAATTATGCAGGTAGGACCTCAAAGCAAATCAGCTGTATGTGAATATGAAAGACTTGTTCACAGGTTCGGCTCAGAGCTTGCAATTTTGCAGGATATTCCGACCGATGAAATATCAAAAGCCTCTACTTTGCTTGGTGAAGGTATTTCCAGACTAAGACAGGGAAAAGTCATAAAACATGCAGGTTATGACGGAGAATACGGCGTAATTAAACTTTTTGAAGATGATGAACTTGTAAAAAAAAACTTCGTAAACCTAAAACTTGATATTGAAATACCGCAGCAAGAAGTTAACAAATTACCTGAAACTCCGATGTTTTCGACTTCAGCAAATTTAAATAGAAATATTGTAAAAAATGTATGCGCGGAAAAATCTTTAAACTACGGTCTTGATGAATTTCAACAGAAAGCTGTTGAAAGCGCTCATAATCAGCTTTTAATCATAGCAGGTCCCGGTTCCGGTAAAACCACAGTTCTTACGCAGCGTATTGCTCATTTAATCTCCGATAAAAACATTGCTCCTCAAAATTGTCTTGCAATAACTTTTACCCGCAAAGCTGCACAGGAGATGAGAGAAAGACTTGCAAAAATTTCAGAGGAAAAAGCAAAATTATTGAACATACATACGTTCCATTCGCTTTGTTTTTCGATTTTAAAAGAAAATTATGAAAGAGCGGGATTAAGTCAGGATTTTACTGTTATGAGCGAACAGGAAAAGGCTTTGCATAATGATGAAAAAATCCTTGAAAATGCTTTGGGATTTGATGATTTAATACAGCTCAGCGTAAAGCTTTTAACTGAAAATGAAGATATTTTGAATTTATACAGAAATCGTTTCCAATATAATTTTGTTGACGAGTATCAGGATATTGACGAAAATCAATATAAACTTATCAGGCTTTTGGTTCCCGAGAACGGAAACATATTTGTCATAGGCGATCCTAATCAGGCAATATACGGGTTCAGAGGCGGTGATGCAAAATTCTTTAACAATTTCACGGAAGATTATCCCTCAACGCAGATTATAAATCTGAAAAATAACTACCGTTCAACAAATTGTATTGTTGATGC
Source organism: Candidatus Gastranaerophilales bacterium (assembly GCA_900548405.1). GTDB lineage: Bacteria > Cyanobacteriota > Vampirovibrionia > Gastranaerophilales > Gastranaerophilaceae > Stercorousia. Next base: position 3,453 of record UNSJ01000019.1, read on the forward strand.
TTCTAATCAAATGATTAATTCTTTCAATATAATTTCAATGTACGATAAGCCGCATGAAAAAATTACAATTCATACTGCTCCTTCTGACAAGGCTGAAGCGGAGTTTGTAGCAAGTACTATTGAAAATCTTATCGGAGGACACAGCTTTTTCTCTTTAGATTCTCAAAGGTCAGAAGGTCAGGAAAGCAATTATTCATTCTCTGATTTTGCAATTCTTTATCGTACATCTTCTCAGCTTCCTTTGATTATAGAAGCTGTCAAAAGAACAGGTATGCCTTTTGTAAATCTTTCAAACGATTTGCTCTGCGAGAAAAAAGCAATAAGAAGTTTTCTAAATAATCTGAAAGATGATAAGTCTGTAAGCGACCAGTTTGAAGCGTCTTATGATAAGTTAGCGGAAGAAACGGATGAATACATACTTAATTATCTTCAAAATCTTGCAAAAATTCATAATAACAAAAACGAATTTATTCATGAAGTTTCATTCCTGACAGAAGCAGACACTTTGGATAAGAGGTCGGACAGAATAACTATGATGACATTACACTCTGCAAAAGGGCTTGAATTTAAATGTGTATTTATAGTCGGCTTAGAAAATGATATTCTGCCTTTATACCGTGCAAAAGAGCCTCAAGAAATTGAAGAAGAAAGACGGCTTTTATATGTTGGTATGACAAGAGCAAAAGAACGTTTATTTTTATCTCACGCATTGAAACGCAAATGGCTCGGGACATACAAAAATCTCCAAATATCTCCTTTTCTGGAAAAAATTAAAGATGACCTTTTAAAATTGAGCAAATTTGAAAAAGTTTATGAAGAAAAAGACAATTCAGAGCAATTAAGCCTTTTTTAAATTTATAAATAAGATTTGTGCTAATATATTGCTATGAAATATTGTATTGAATGCGGTGCAAAGCTAACAGAAAAAGAATGTATTAACTTTGGTTTAAGTGAGGGTATGATTCCTTACTGCCCGATTTGTAATGAGTTCAGATTTCCTGTTTTTAATATTGCAGTAAGTATGGTTATTTTTAATGCTGATTATTCTAAAAGCCTTTTAATACAACAATACGGAAAAAAGAGAAATATTCTGGTTGCAGGCTATGTTAACAAAGCCGAAAGCCTTGAACAGGCTCTAGTGAGGGAAATCAGTGAAGAAATAAATCTTGATATTCTTGATTATAAATTTAATGCATCGGAATATTTTGAAAAATCAAATACACTTATCTGCAACTTTATAGTGCGTGCAAAGAATGAAAAATTTACTTTATCACAGGAAGTTGATTATGCTGAATGGTATAGCATAAAAAATGCGAAAGAAGTTATACTTAAAGACAGTTTAGCTGAAAGATTTTTTGATAAAGCTTTAGCAAAAGTCTGTAAAAAAGATTATCTTCTTAGTGCTTAACTCCGCTTAGGTTAAGCCCCACCACTCCTAATATAATAAAAGCAAGTGAAATAATTTTTACAGGATTTATCTGTTCATGGAAAAATATAACACCTATCGTTGCAATCATGGCTGTTCCAAAACCGCTCCAAATTGCATAAGCTATGCTAACGTCAATAGTCCTGAGCGACATCGTAAGACAACTGAAACTTATTGCATAGAACACAAATAATCCGATTGTTGGAAGTAATACGGTAAACCCGTTTGAAAACTTCATCATAGTTGTACCCGCAACTTCAAATATAATTGCTGTAATTAAAAATAATATGTTAGCCATAGTTATATGCTCCGATAATTCTTGTCAGCATATTATATCATATAAAAATTTTTTGAATATTTAATTAAATCTTTTTAACCAACACGTAAATTGCTTCTTAATAAACATAATTATTATATAACTTTGAGCAAAAATTGAAAAGTACCTTAAAGTATATATTTAAATCTTAATAAAAAAAATATTAGCAGGTTGGTTAAAACTAATGTAATTGATTTAAGTTATAAACAAACACAAAATAATGACGAAGTTATTTTATTAGGGAGAATGAATGTGGTAGAAGCGCAAAAAATTTTGGAAAATAATAAGTTTGAGAACTTTTTGAAAACAGAACCCGGAGAGGATTTATTTTCTAAGGCAAAAAAAGTAAATGAAATATTGAAAAGCGGTGTTTTAACAGGAAATGAAGGTTTGGGTATGCTTGCTATGGACAAAGTTAAAGGTGAGTATCCGATTAAAGAAAAATCAGGCAGCATTCATTCTGTAATAATGCTTGGCTCAAATTCATATTTAAATTTATCAACACACCCGAAAGTTGAAGATGCTGCAAGAAAAGCATTAAATAAGTTTGGTTACGGCATGGGTGCTGTTTCCAACTATGTGGGCATTACAGAAATACATAAAGAACTTGAAAGCAGAATTGCAGATTTTTACGGTACAGATGATGCAATTGTTTTCCCTAGCGGTTACGGTACAAATATCGGAGTTATATCTGCCATTTGCAATGAAGGGGATGTAATTATAAATGACAGCGCTAACCACGCTTCAATATTTGACGGCTGCAGATTATCCGGAGCAGATATAAAGGTTTTCCCGCATTCTGATATGAGAGGTTTGGAAAGAATTTTGAAAAAAATTCCGGAAGAACAATCAGGACGTTTAATAATCACTGACGGTGTATTTTCAATGGACGGCGATATTGCAAAACTTGATGTTATAACTCAGCTTGCCCGAGAATATAAATGCAGGGTAATGGTTGATGATGCTCACGGAGTAGGAATTGTAGGTCCTAACGGAAAAGGTTCTGCCGAATATTATAATGTTATGGATAAAATCGATTTGAATGTAGGTATGCTCAGCAAATCACCGGGAGGACTAGGAGGTTACTGTGCAGCTTCATCTGAAATTGTGCAATATTTAAGACTTTATGCCAGAACATATTTCTTTTCAACAGGACTTCCTGCCTCTGTTGCAGGCGGATTAAACGAAGTTTTTAAACTTTTTCAAAATGATGAAGCAGGCAGAGATGTATTATGGGAAAAAATTAACTATTTGAAGACGAAACTTATTGATGCAGGTTTTGATGTCGCTCATACCCAATCTGCAATTATACCTGTTATGATATATGACGAAGAAAAATTATTTAAAATCCATTCTGAACTTAGAGCAAACGGACTTTATACAAATATTGTCACATACCCTGCAGTAAGACGTAAAGAATGCAGATTACGATTATGTGCAATGAAAGAATTGTCTTTCAAACAAATTGACAGCGCAGTAGAAATTTTGAAAAATATAGGTAGAAAGTACGATGTCATTAAATAAATCTGTCTTAATAACAGGTGCAGGCGGCTTTATAGGTTTAAATGCAGTAAAAGTTTTTGTGCGGGCGGGTTTTGAAGTTCATGCAATGGTTCACAGAAAAGTTCCGCAAGAGCTTATTCAAATGAAACAGGTAAAAATTATTATTGCAGATATAAGAAGCAAAAGGTCTGTTTGTTCTGCCCTGAGTAATTTTCAGCCCGATATACTTGTACATATTGCTGGTATAGCAGTTGATACTGTATCTGACAGGGAGTCACGCGAGGTCAACTTTGAACCCATAAAATATCTTGTAAATATTCCGAAAGAAAAAATAATTTATTTTTCTACAACAGATGTCTACGGAATAAAAGATTTTTCAGGTCAAAACGAGGATGAACTTTCTTTTGACGAAGCTGCAAAAAATCCGTATCCGAAATATAAGATAAAGTCCGAAAAATGGTTGAACGAAAATTTGAATAAATCAAAGTATGTAATATTGCGTCCTGCTGCGGTTTATGGAGAAAACGATAAAACTCTTGAGCTTCGGGTGGTTGATTTCTTGAAATTCTCACCGTTTATTGTCCATTTTGGGAAATGGAAAGGCAAAAACAGATGGCCTGTCGTAAATGTAAATACTGTCTGCGAGGCTGCTTTACAGTGTGCCTTAACGCATAAATTTGACGGAGAAGCAATAAATGTAATTGACGAAAATATCATTACAATTGATGATTATTATAAAAAAATAGCAGCAAAACATTTTCCGCAAAGAAAATTTAAAACTCTGTGTCTTCCTTTATGGATAGGGAAAATTTTAGGCTTTATATCAACAGGATTAACTCTGCTTTTTGGTCTTAGACGTCCGCTGTTTGATCCTACGTCATATTCTCTTTTGCATATTTCATCAAATCTTGATTTTGATTGTGAAAAACTTAAGCGGCTTCTGTCAGATAAAATTTGTTAGGTAATTTTTATGTTGCTAAATCACTTTTACAGGCAACAATGTTTGAATTTGATTTGAAAAATGCAATCCCGATTGAAAGCGGTCCTACACGTCCTAAAAACATTGCTAATGATAATATAATTTTACCAAGATTAGTTAAATCAGCTGTAATTCCCATTGATAAACCAACCGTACCGAGCGCTGATGCTGCTTCAAAACATAGTTCCATAAATGAAAAATGTTCTGTTAGAGTTAGTAAATAGACTATGATTATCAATGTAAACATATATGTTGTTGTTGATGCAACTGCAGTAAATACTCTGTTTAAAGGTATAGCTTTATTTAAAAATGTAATTTGTTTAAATTGTCCTCTCATGACACTTCCTACAATTCCTAACAACACACTGATGCTTGTAGATTTTATACCTCCGCCTGTACCGCTCGGTGATGCGCCGATAACCATTGCTGCAATTAATACCGCAAGCGATGTGGTGGAAAGTTTTCCGATATTTACTGTGTTGAAACCTGCTGTTGTAGATGCTGACATTACTTGAAAAAATGCAGTAAGAACATTAGAATCGCTGTTAAATAAATACAAAACAGTTCCTAAAATCCCGACTAAAGCTGTAATAAACAAAATTACTTTTGTTGTAAAAGTTATTTTATGGTTTTTATCAATGATTTTTCTGTAAATGTCCATTGGAATAATAAACCCTATTGCTCCCGAATAACATAAAAAAGCAATGATTATATTTATAGATATGTCATTTTTAAATGCTTCAAGTCCTGTTGAAAAAATACTGAAACCGGCAGTTGAAAAAGCTGATATAGCATGAAAAACTCCTGCCCATACAGGGTTAGTTATTCCAAGCTTATGAAATTCAATACTTAAAAATATGGTTCCTATTAGCTCTATAACAAATGTGTAGATTATAATATTTCTTATAAATTCTTTTATATTGAAGTTTTCCGGAAGTGTGAATTCTGCGCTGAGAATTTTTGTTCTGTAACTGGATAAATTGTTGCCGGAAGATAATATAAAAAATGAAGTTATAGTCATATATCCTATTGCACCTAATTGGATTAAAGTTAATAAAACAAGTTTTCCAAAAGGCGTATACAATTGGCTGATATTGCCAGTAGTTAATCCTGTTGTGGATAAAGCAGATACAATGTTAAATAAGTTATCAACAAAACTAACGTGTATTTTTTGAGCACAAGGAAGAGAAATAAATAATAATCCTGTTAAAATATAAGTTACAAAACCAAATATAATTACCTGATAAGGTGCAAATTTTGACAATTTGCATTCCAGCGAATTTATTAATTTATACATTATTGTAATCCTTTTATTTCAAAATATTTTCTAAATATGTTACATCTTTTATGTAAATAAAGTCAAAAATTTAACATTTTTAAAATGTATTTTTTTATTATATAATTGTTAAAAAGAGGATAACTATGAAAACCATAAAACTCACTAAAATGCAGGGATGCGGAAATGATTTTGTAATTATAGATTATGCCGAGTATGAAAAGACAGGCATGAAAATGGAAGATTTGGCAAAAAAAGTCTGTAACAGAAATTTTGGCGTAGGTGCTGACGGTATGATTGTGCCAAATTGTGAGCTGAGGGCGAACAGGCTTGCAGAAGTGCAAGACTGTGCAGACCCGTTAAACGCGAACAATTTGAAGACAGATGACGATGTTGATTTAGGCTGGTATTTCTATAACTCTGACGGTTCAACCGCTCAAATGTGCGGTAACGGTATGAGATGCTTTGCAAAATACGCTTATGATAACAAACTTGTTGATAAAAAAGCTTTCAGCGTACAAACTCTTGCAGGTGTTATAAAACCCGAACTTTTAGATAATAATCTCGTTAAAGTTAATATGGGAAAACCTGTTCTTGAAGATAAAAAAATTCCTTTCTGGGGTGAGAGAAAGCTTTCGGCTCTTGATAGAGAATTTGATATTACTCCAGTTTCAATGGGTAACCCCCACTGTGTAATTATAACAGAGGAAGATCCAATGATGCTGGCAGAAAAATATGGTCCTGTTATAGAAAAACACGAATATTTTCCTGAAAAAACAAATACCGAATTCGTTAAAATAAAATCAAGAATGGAAATTGATATGCGCGTTTACGAACGCGGATGCGGAATTACTCTTGCGTGCGGAACAGGTGCATGCGCAAGTGTTGTGGCGTGTGTTTTAAATAACTTAACAGAACAAAAAGTTAAGGTAAATCTTCTTGGAGGACCTGTATTCGTTGAATGGCAAGGTTCTAAGGATGATACCAATCAGGATATTTTTCTTATAGGATCTGCAAATTACAGCTTTTTTGCTGAGTATATATTGTAATTACGTGTATTTTCATGATAACATTATTTCATACACTAAAAACGAAGGAGAATAGTAAATGAAAACTTATGAATTATTAACTGTATTTAAACCAAACTTAGATGCAGAAGAAGTAGATAAAGCTGTTGAAGCATTAAGTAAATCAGTTGCTGATTTCGGCGGAAAAGTTGAGTCAACAGACAAATCAGGAAGAAAAAAATTAGCTTATGAAATTGAAAACTTCAGAGACGGATTTTTCGTAGTTTCATTAATCAGCTTGCCTGAAGAAAAAGTTGCTGAATTCAGACGTCAATTGAAATTGAATGACGATGTTATAAGAACAATGTTTCTTGAAGCTTCAAAAACAGCTAACGTTTAATTTACTTAAATAAAAAGAAAGAAGAAAAGATGTCACTTGCAAAATCAGTAGTAACAGGAACAGTATACAGAGCACCGGAAAAACGTTTTACACAAAACAATATTGCGGTATCTGCTTTTGTTCTTAATATCGGCGAAAGAGAAGAAACACTTATCAGAGTTATTTCAAGAAGAAATGCACTGGATGAGATTGTATCTTCAATTTCAAAAGGTGAAAGAGTGTTGGTTGAAGGCAGACTTCAAACAGCAGCAGTTAAAATGGATGACGGCTCTGAAAAAAGAATCTTTGAAATCGATGCCAATTCAATCGAAAAACTCGGTGAAGGTGCAATGGCTCCTGCTGATTCAAAATTCGGAACAGAAGAAATCGTTAAATTCGAATCTGATGACATTTCAAATGAATTGATTAACGAAGACGAAATTCCGTTCTAACAAGCCGAGCAGAGCCACGAAAATTGCTCAGCAATTTGAGAGGTGACGCGGTGGCGTTTAATGCGAGGCGCAGGATAATAAATAAATGTAACAAGATAATTGGCTAGAAAGGTTAAATAAAAGAAATGGCAAGACAAAACAACGATGACAAGAAAAAACGTAAAAATTGCAGTCTTTGTGCAGACAAAGTAGAAGCAATTGATTACAAAGATGCAGCAAAATTGAAAAGATACTTGACAGAAGCAGGAAAAATTATTCCTCGCAGAATTACAGGTAACTGCTCTAAACACCAAAGAATGATTGCGACAGCAATCAAACGTGCTAGAGAAGCTGCTATCATTGATTACGTTTTTGACTAGCGGATTTGCGAGCTGAGGGCGGTTGCCGGTGTCGGTTTGCGAAAGCGAAACGAGCAGGGCATAAGACCCGTTAAATGCGAGCAGCCAAGATGCGGATTGCGCACAAAAACTAAAACAACCTATCTTAAAAAGATAGGTTGTTTTTTGTTTATAATTTTTCAAATATTATTCTGTAATAAACATCAGCTTTCATGTATTGATTAATTGGTTTTTGTTTCCACAGTTTTATTGTCATTTCTGCAGGAAAGCCTGTTATTCTATAATCAAGTTCTGTCTGGTGCGGAGAAATGTTGTTGCATCCGCCCGGAACCTGACAGCTTGCGCCGACATGTACAAAGTCACGGAATTGGTGAATATTATTTGAAATATTTGTTTGTTCGGTCATTTCAATATTTTTTAAATCAATAGCATAACCGTATTTATATCCTAAATCTTTTGCATTCAAACCTGTAAGATTTAGAAAATAATGACGTCTTCTTCCGTTCCAGTTCAGATAAGATTTTAAAATCCGCCTATCCATATCATAGGTAGCAATAATTAAATTTTTCTCTTTTAAGTATTCCATTTTTTTAGGAATGGTTTTTGAATATTGTGCTGTGCAATAGCCTATGCTGTCGTATTCTTTATAAAAATTGAACGGAAAAACAGTTCCCACAAGAATGTTAGGATTGTTCATATGTTTGCTTACAGCGGAAAATCCTGATGTTCTGTCAAATTTCGGGTTGTTATATGAAGAACAGACTATCTGGTTTACTCCCCACCAAGCTTTCCCGTCTTGAATTTGTCCGAATGTATTTTCATCAGGTTTGTAACCGGGTGTACTAAACAGTGAACTTTGAACGAATTTTTTTCTTATGTCTAATACATCTTTTTTACTTTTACCGTTATAATCGCTTAGAGGATTTATAGTGAGCTCTTGCAGATTATATTCTCCCATTCTTAATTTGTAAGATCTGGGAAGCTGCATATCTGTAAATCCGAAAATTATTGGCTGATAAAATGCATAGATAAATATTGCAAGAACTATAATTTTCAAGGCAACAATATGATAAACATTGAGCCATTTAAAATTTATCGTATCGTTTTTATCATAGGAACTACTTTTATATGAGCCTGTGATATTTGCAATGTTTTCACGCTTTATATTGTCTTCAAGTTTCCATTTTTTATAATCGTTGCAATTTTTTATGGATTCTTGCGCCAAATTATTATCGGGTTGTATCCTTAAAACAGTTTCATATGCTTCGATTGCAGTATCATATTCTTCCAGAGCTTCGTAATAAAACCCCTTCCACATTAATACATCAGCATTCAAAGGATCTGCTCTTAAAACAGTATTTATATCATCTAAAACCTTTTGTTTATCTTCATTACTTGAATATACATTTATATCAGGTACTGTATCTTCAATTTTATTTAATAAATCATCTAATTCTTGTTTATCCATTGTAACCTCTGAATCTGTTATTATTAATTGAATTAATAATCAAAATAATATCGAAGATGAACGAAACCAATAAAAGAATGCCTGGAATAATTATCATTGTAGAACCATAGCCGTCTTTCAAAAGTATAATTGCAAAATCTTTTGTACCGAAAAGTACCAAAAGTCCTGCTACAAAAAATAATATAGAACCCAATTTCAACTTGTTTTCGTTTTGTGAAGCAACAATAGTTTTGTTGCCTTTTTGCAGATAATTTTCGATTTTTTCGCGTATTTCTTCAGAAACACCTGCACCCTCAAATTTATATGAAAAATTATTCATGTACCTTGAGTATTCAAGAATTTTGTATATTAATCCCATTGGTAAAAGCGGTGTATTACTGATAGAGAAATTTTTGTTGTTTAATACGGTAAAGTTTAAATTTATCTGTTTTAAAACAATATTTGTACCGTATTTGCTGTGTACAAGCATTGTTTTTAAAACCATTTCAAGCTTATTAACTTCACTATATCCGCAGGCAAAATTGTATTGCGGCATATTAAAATTAAAGTTAATTCTGTCCTGAAGAAAATCAACGAATTTTACATTCAACTTGGAAGAAAATTCTCTTAAAGCTATATTTCTTGAGATGATTGCCCAAAACAAAGAAATGTATAATCCCAGAGGCAGTATTATAAATAATGTCCACATAAGAACTTTATCTTCAATATTGCCTACGCATACAGCTTTGAATGAAGTAACCGCCCATTCAAAAAATCCCTGAATCGAATAAGCACTTGTACCTGAAAAAGTGTAAAGAGCAACAAATATTGCAGTCACAATCAAACAAATAAATGTCAAAATAACAATTGACTGCAATGAAGTTTTTTCATTAACATTATTTATGTGCATAATATAACCAGCCTTTTGATAGAATTATAACAAATTTTTTTCCTAAAGTAAATGCTTGGATTTATTTTTAAGCCAAGAAAAATATAATATTGAATATTATAGAAAAATCAATTATAATAAAATTATTCATAAACGAAAGGAGGCAGCGAAGCTGCTTTCCACACAGGTCAAAAATGAAAGAAGCAACAGCGTAGCCGCCGACCCACGGCATTGGGTTATGCATAAATATATAAAATAAACGAAAGGAGAATTATGAGAAAATTTAGTAAAAGAGCTACTGCGTGTGTTGGTAAACTTTTACCAAGCCATTGTAACATGGCTACGTACGTAGTACTTGGGGGGGGGGCAGACTTTTAAGCTCCGCTCAGGCGTTTTTAAGGGGTTGTAAAAAGTATAAAATCTGTTATAATAGTGATATGTTGCATCACAAATATAATGGAGATTGTATGAAAGGAATAAGAGCTTTTACCCTTGCGGAGGTATTAATAACTTTAGGTATTATTGGTGTTGTTGCTGCTTTAACAATTCCTTCGCTGGTTCAAAAATATAAAGAACAGGCAACAGTTACACGTGTCAAGAAGTTTTATAGTGCATTTTCACAGGCCTATACTATGGCTATTAATGAAAACGGTACAATTGATACATGGGGACTTGAAGATTCTGAAATTGATGTTGATGAAGACGGAAATTCAGTTTATGGTGACAGTTCACTTGAGCAGTATGAAAAATTTTTTAATATTATAGGAAAATACTTGCAAAAAGTAGAATACGAACCTATTCGAAATACTCGCGGTAAGGGTTTTGTTATGTCTGACGGAACGCAGATAATTGCTATATGGCTTAAACCTTCTCAATGCAGCGGTAATGGGATTAATCACAGTAATACATATTGCGGTGATTTTTATATAAAAACAGATAACAAACCTCACCGTAAAGATGATGGAACATTTAACTCCAATGTATTTGCATTTAACATTAATCCATACAGAATATTCCCTCGGGGCACAGATAACACTGAATTCAAAGACAAATGTCTTAGCGGAACTGATATGAGCAGATGTACAGGCTGGTTAATCTTAAACGAAAATATGGATTACCTTCACTGTAAAGATTTGGATATAAATACAAAAACTAAATGTAAGTAATTATTTAATTACTTCAATAAAGTCATAATCTACAAGATACGGCATATGTTCTTCGGTAATCAATTCTCCCGGTAAAAGAACCGCAATTCCCGGAGGACATTCTGCGATAACTTCTGCTGAAATCCTGCCAACAGCTTGAGATTTCGGTACTGTTTCTTTGTGCGAATAAAAAGCTTCGCGCAAAGTCATTTTGATTATCGGAGTTAACATAGGCATATGTTTTTTATTTTCGAGATAACAAATATCAGAGTAATTTGTTTTATCAATTGCCTGAAGACATTTTACCAGATAAAGCATATCAGCACGTGTGTTTCCGATATTTGAAAGAATTAAAAGACCTGCATCCGATGCGCTTTCAACTTCAATATTAAAATCAATTTCCAAAATGGATTCAAGGCGTTTTCCTGAAAGTCTGTCGTCTTTTATGAATACTTTTGTAATATCTGTTTTATACCCGAAATCAGGTTTTAAATGGTGAATATGTTCAAGTTTGTCAATTTCACGGCGTAAGAATTTTGCATTTTGTACTGCACGTTCAAGCTGTTTTCTTCCACGCTGGCTGTCAAGGTTTGCGCGTGCAGCATCAAGGCTTGCAAGAAGCATTAATGATGGACTTGTTGTATGCAGCAATTTTAAAGCTTTTTCAACAGCATCAACATCAAGCTTTGAGTTTTCTGCTATATGAAGCATAGAACTTTGGCTCATACTTCCGCCTGTTTTATGAAGCGAATGGACAACAGCATCAGCTCCGAGTTTTAAAGCAGAGGTCGGAAGATGTTCGTTAAAATTCCAAAGGCAGGCGTGAGCTTCGTCAACAATCAAAGGAACATTATATTTTTTACAAATAATAGCAATAGATTTTATATCAGAAACAACACCTTCGTAAGTAGGGTTTGTAATCCAAACCATTCCTATTTCATCGTGGGTGCTGAGCATTTCTTCAACGCTTTCAGGGGTGACATTTCCCCAGATGCCCCAGTCTTCAAATCTGTTAGGTACAAGCCAAAGAGGTTCTGCACCTGAGATAATCATTCCTGTAAGAATTGAACGGTGGCAGTTTCTGTTAGTAATAATTTTTTGTCCTTTTCTTGTCAAACCCATTGCAATCGCAAGGTTGCCTGCTGTTGAGCCGTTAAGCAAAAAGAAAGTTTTTTTCGCACCAAAAGCATCTGCTGCAAGTTCCTGTGCTTCTTTAATAGGACCTGTTGCAGGATGAAGTGTTCCCAAGCCGTCAAATTCATCGGTTGTATCAACGCATAATGCCTTTTTACCGATTAATTTGCGAAATTCGGGCAAAGAACCGTTACCTTTTGTATGACCAGGAATGTGAAATTGGTATGAAGGGTTTTCATATGCATTCTTAAGGGCTTCTACAATAGGGGCATTTATTTTTGTATATTTATTTTCGTTTGTTTTATTCATTGTTTTTTTTGTTACATATGTCATAATAATTAATATACACTAAAAAAATTTTTTTTTGCATAAATTTTATGATAAATTAATATTTGTGAACAGAATTTTTGGAATTATATTTTTATTATTTTTTGTGACTTTCGGACAGCCTGCTGATGCTAAAATTTTTGGAAAGAAAATTAAAGCTGAAAAAGTTAAAGTTGAGGAAATAAAACCCCCGCCTTCAGAAAAAGAATCCGCTCCGCAGCTTGAAGCCGGCGCAGTTGTCAACGACGGATTATCACAACAGGAGAAAGAAGAAGATGTTGACTTGCAGGAAATTGATGATGCTCTGCCTGAAAATGAAGATTTAATTGATAAAGTTGACGAAAATGATTTTAAAAAGACTGATACTCCGCAGGAAGAAAAACTAAGAAAAAGAGTTTTTGATGTAGAGAGTAACGTAGAAGCAGAATTTTCACTTTTTGAGAATTTCGATTGGGATAAAGACAATGATGGTGATATTGATGAAGATACACTTCTGGGTAAAATTATCAACAGAGATATAATAAGAACTGATGTTCCTTCGTATCTTTTAAGTAACGAACTGACTTTTCGTCCTAAAAAAGGGATAGTATCTAAAGTTCAATATTATGGTGCTTTTCAAGGTGATTTATCCTCAGGTTGGAATGCCGGTGATTATGACACAAATTACGATATAGGTTTCTTACAGTTTGGTGCCATAGGTAAATTCAGAAATACAAAAAATGATTTCAAAATTTTGTTAAATCCACGCCCTTCAAGTGAAAGAAATTATATGCAAAATTTCATTGCTGACGCATACATTGTTAACAGCAGTATTCCGCATCATAAAGTTGTAGTCGGTTATTCAAGAAATCAAATCGGTAAAGAAGGCGGCTCAAGTTCTTATATTCTGCCTTTTGTAACCCGTTCTCAAATTGCGAGAAACTTCGGTTCAACACGTGCACTTGGTGTAAGGCTTATTGGCAATTATTCTTTAATGGATTACAACCTTGCTTTTAATTCATCAGACAGATATTTTCATACTATATTTGCAGGTCCTGAATTTACGGGATGGGTAGATTTGAAACCTTTCGGGAGAACAGACGGAAGATACGGAAAGCTTATCATAGGCGGCGGCTTAAACGCAGGTCATAACAAAACTGATTACACTGTCGGAAGTTTCTATGTGGGATACAAATACAAAAGATTGTGGACAAATTTTGAATATGGAATAGCTGACGGGTATAACGGAACTTATGTCAGCACAAATAAAGCCGAAGGTTTTAATTACACGCTCGGCTATAAAGTTCACCCTAGATTACAGTTAATTGCACGTTACGACCAGTTTGATCCAAACCGTGATGTAAGCAATAATACAAGACGAGAATACACAGCAGGCATTAACTATTTTATAAAAGGACAAGCATTGCGTTTAATTCTGAATTACGTATTCTGTGATAATCAAAACACAGAAGACAGCCACAGAATTATCTTAGGCACGCAAATACTGTTATAAAAACAAGAGCGTAAGCGGGCTACGCTTCATCGCTTTTGTGTTTAACATCTTCTTTTATAACAATAAGATTGTTAATAATTTTCATTGCACATGTAGGTAAAACTACATCATTAAGACCGTTTGCAATGCTTATAATTTTTCCTGCGCCTAAAATAACTTCATCCCCTTTGTAGAAGAATTTGTAATCATCTTTTCTGTCTGAACGGATTGTTACCTTGTCCATATTTTTATCCTCTCTATATAATTTAGTCACGTTTTTTTATTTTGTCAGAGGCTTAACCTCTGTCTAACATTTAATGTATGGTTAATAATCCTTTTTGTCGTAATTTATTCTTGTTTAATGCCTTTTTCGTTATAGAAAATTCCTTCTTCCATAACTTCATCGTAAATTTCTTCGTCTTGTTTAAAACTTTCTTCTGTATATGGGTACAAGTCTATGCAAACATCCATTTCGGTTTCAATTTTTCCTATAATAGGCCAAATTTGTTCACGTTTGGATTTGTCTTCAATTTCAAAAATTGCCGCAAGTTCAATATCTTCGCCTTCATGCATTTTTCCGTCGAGAAAAGTTCCGAATAAATACATGCCTTTAAAATCGTTGAATACACGATTAAAGGCTTTAGATAATTTGAATATTACCTCATCAACAGAACTCATATTTATTTCCTTATCTTATTAATTACATCAACTCTGTCAATTGTAACCTGTTCTGATGTAGAAAGGTTTTTGACAGAAACTTTATTTGCTTTTATTTCATCTTCTCCGAGAATTAATGCATAATCAGCAGTTTTTGCTGCTTTTTCAAGCTGCTTTGTGAATTTTTTATTAGCAAGGTCAAATTCTACCTTGATACCGTTTGAGCGAAGTTCTTCCGCAAGTTTAAAAGCTTCGGCAGGTGAATTTGAAACAATAAATGCATCAAGTTTTTCTGGTTCAATTTCAAGTAAAAGGGAGTTTAATCGCTCCATTCCCATAGCCCAGCCAACAGCGGGTGTATCTTCACCGCCGAGATTTTTAACTAAGCTGTCATATCGTCCTCCGCCGCAGACTGCATTTTGCGAGCCCAAATTGTTTGATTTGATTTCAAAAACTGTTCTGTTATAGTAATCCAATCCTCTGACAAGAAGTTTGTTTTCAACATAAGGTATGTTTAGTTCATCTAAATATGATTTTAATTCTTTATAATGTTGTGCACATTCTTCGCAGATAAAATCCGATTGGATAACTTTTTGGATTTCGGGTTTTTCGAAGATTGCTTTACAGGTATCAACTTTGCAGTCAAGAAGTCTTAAAGGATTTTTTTCGTAACGGTTTTGGCAGTCTTCACAAAGATTGTCAAATTCTGGTTTTAAAACTTCTTTAATTTTTCTTTTGTATTCCTCGCGGCATTTCGGACAGCCCAGAGAGTTGATTTCAACCTCTAAATCGTTCAGCCCTAATGATTTTAAGTAATTAACAGCTAAAAGAATTACTTCCGCATCAGCAGTCGGTTCTTTAATACCGAACATTTCAACTCCGACCTGATGAAATTGTCTTTGTCTTCCTGCCTGCGGGCGTTCGTATCTGAACATCGGACCTTTATACCAGAGTTTTACGGGAGCAGAAAGTCTTGCCATTCCGTTTTCAATAAAGGAACGTACAACGCCGGCAGTGTTTTCGGGGCGAAGTGTTAAAGAACGTTCGCTTTTTTCAAAGGTATACATTTCTTTGTTCACAATATCTGTTGTATCGCCAACACCGCGTGCAAAAAGTTCGGTTGCTTCAAAAATCGGGGTTCTGATTTCTTTGTAACCGTATTTTGTAAAAACATCGAGAGCATTTTTTTCAAGTCTGTGCCACTGTTCGATTTCCTGAGGTAAAATGTCTTTTGTTCCTTTTTGTACTTTGATTATTTTAGCCATAAAGTTATTATATAAATTTGAAGCCGAATTGTCAAATGAAAATGATTGCTTTGAGGTATTTAATAATATTTACTTTTTTTATTTAGATATAATATGGTTATCAGGTTAGACTGACCTCCTTACACATCACAGCGAGCTTTTCTGTAAAAAGGTGTATGGAAAGGAGGTGATGTACAGTTTAGTTCTTATCCTCAATGAACTCAATATGGTAACCTAAAACGCATAAAATATCTTGAACTTCATCAAATTTGATGTTCCTCGTCTTAATTTGTTAGTAATATTGTTTGGTGAAATTTTTTGTTTTTTTGTAAATTAACCAAGTTACTTATTGTTAATATTAAGAAAGGAAAATTACATGTAACTATTTTTCAAAGCAATAATAATGTTATAAATACTTTCAACGAAATCTTCATTACAATCAGAAAGCAAGCGAGTGATTTCTTTTTTCAAATTTTTTGTTTTATCTGTTTCATCTGATTAACATTCAACATTACAAACATATTAAACTCTTTTTTTTGGCTTTTCTAGCTTATTTAGTTAGACTATATCCAATTTAAAACGACATAAGGAGACAACTATGCTCAACCCGCTAAAACTAAAAATGTTTATTTGTAAAATGCTAACTTGCTGGATAGGTCCAGCAGGCAGAAGAAAACTTATTCGTGAGTTTTTGTTTTGGTTTTCTATCAAAGATTATCACAGGTTTAAAAATGCAGATTACGCAATA
The DNA here is from genome assembly GCA_900548405.1 of Candidatus Gastranaerophilales bacterium. Lineage (GTDB taxonomy): Bacteria > Cyanobacteriota > Vampirovibrionia > Gastranaerophilales > Gastranaerophilaceae > Stercorousia. Next base: position 20,191 of record UNSJ01000019.1, read on the forward strand.
GTTTCATTCGGCAACAGCTGTTTGACCAGAGTTCTTGCTGTTGCATCAGGAGTAAAACCAAGACGATTTTACGGTGAAAAGTCCTGCCCGTTTGATTTGTGCAGAAGTAATGATGTTAAAAGGATTATTACCCGTCAGGTATCGGATTAAACTTCTTCCACCCATTTTTTAGGATCAAAGCGTAAATCTTTTACATTTAATTTCAGGGATTTCAGGTACGGCTCGAATTTTACCAGCAGCTGTGTTTTTCTTAAAGTCAATTCCTGCGCTACAATTGCGTTTTCGCACGCAATAATCATTACACCGCCGCCCATCATTGAATATGGTTTCGATTTTTTTGCAAATTTTTCACCCGCAACTTTATCCCAAAACTTGTACAAGTTGTTGCGGGTTATTGCTTTTTTAACCTCTTTTTTGCCGAGTAATTCTTCAACAAGAGATTCGGTTGTTACAAAATCTGTATACAATATTTTTTTCACTTTGAAACCATGCTTTTTTGTGCTAACATTAAGGAATGGATTATTCTAAATTAAATGATATCATAAAGTCGTCTAAAAACATATTAATTATTTCACATATTAACCCTGACGGCGATACTTTAGGTTCAATGTGCGGTTTGTACTCAGCGATTTTGGATAATTACAAAAAAAAATGCGATATGATGTCTATTTCTAAAATCCCTGATGTTTACAGCTTCCTGCCGCATTTGAATGAAGTAAAAAATATCGAGGATTATGATAAATCCAGAGAATATGATTTGGTTATCAATGTGGATGTTGCATCATTAGACAGAATTTGTGATGCTAAAACTCTTTTTGACAAAGCTAAATTCAGGGTAAATATTGACCACCACAAAACTAACAGCGCATACGGCGATTTGAATTTTATCAATCCTGATGCAAGTTCTACGGGCGAAGTTTTGTTTAACTGTTTTAGCGAAATGGGCTGGAGGGTTAATCTTGATGCCGCAATTTGTCTTTATACTGCAATATTGACTGATACAGGATCTTTCAGGTTTGATAATACAAAGCCTTTAACATTTGATACGGCAGGAAAACTTGTGGAAATCGGGGTTCAGCCGTCTGATATTTATAAAAAAGTTTACGAGTCTGACAGTAAGACTCTCGTTATGTTTCAAGCACATTGTATAAGTAAGGCAAAATTTCTTGACAATGATAAAATAGCTTATACAATTGTTTATAAAAAAGATATGGAAAAATTCTCTGCAGGTGATGATTGCATGGAGGGTTTGACAGAAAAGCTGAGAGCTATTGTTACAACAAGAATTGCTTTTGTTGCAAAAGAGATGAAAAACGGCGGTACAAAAGTTTCTATGCGAAGCAAATTTGCTGATGTTGCAGAAATTTGTGAAATATTCGGCGGCGGAGGTCATAAATTTGCGGCAGGATGCACAATAAAGGCTCCTGTTGAAGAAGCAGCGAGAAAGGTTTTGGAAGAAATAAGCAAACATGAACTTTAAAGAATTTATAAGAGGTGTAAAAAGATTAATTATATCTGTTATTAAAAACGATTTCTACGGTATGGCGGCAGAAATGGGCTTTATGATGGTTATAGGGATTTTCCCTTTTATGCTTTTGCTGACATCTGTCTTTGGCTGGATGGGAAATAAATCTTTAATGGCTCCTATTCTGAGATTTCTTGCCACCTTTATGCCTGAGCAGGCAATGGATTTGATTTTAACCGTTTTATCAGAGGCAATGATATTTTCTCATGGAAAACTTATGGCAATAATAGGTTTTTGTGTAACTCTTGTACTTTCAACAAACGGTATTGCTGTTGTGTTGAAGGGGTTGAACAGGGCTTATAAAGTTACTGAAACGAGAAATTTAATCTATACAAGGCTTTTGTCTTTGCTTATGGTGTTTGTTGACACTATGGTAATGTTTTTGAGCATAAACTTAATTGTCTTCGGTAAAGCTATCATAAACCTGCTTGTTAACCATTTTCATATGTCGACAGGTGTTGCGATTACATTATTAACACTGCGTTGGCCTGTCGCGTTTGCGGCGTTGTTCTTTATGGCGTTTTTAAGTTACTATATCTTACCTGACTTGCGCGGGAATGAACAGTTTAAACGCAGAAGCGCAATACCGGGAACTTGGTTTTTCACAACTTTTTGGTTAGTAGGTTCCTGGGGATTTTCGATATACGTAAACAATTTGAAGACATATAACATGGTTTACGGAACAATCGGGGCGTTTGCTGTGTTAATGGTATGGCTTTATTACACATCAATTTTGATATTAGTGGGCGGCGAGATTAACTCGCAGGTATATAACAAGCTTTCAAGAAAAGCTGATGAAATCAGAGACGATTTGGCAAAGCTTTCCCTTATGAACAAGATTGTTCAAAAGGTTAAAAAGCTTGACGAAAAAGACAAGTAAATTCAGGGTTGATGTTATAAATTATTAATTCAGAGACTTGAAATTTGTGTGAGATATGTTATAATAAAAGAAAGGGCGAGAGGATTGCAGTCCTCTCTTTAAAAGCCCTCTTTAAAGTAGTTTAAGCGCTAGTATTATCAAAAAGATAAGCATTAGCGCTTTTTCAGTTACACTGAAATCCACTTTTATCACCTCCCCTCGTTCTTACGTTTTCTGATTTATAGTCTGTCCGCAGAATTTGGAGAAATTTGGGCTTACCCTTATTTTAATAATATATCGAATTTTAAACAAAAAATCATGTATTAAATGTATTTATTTTATAATCAACGGTCTTACAAGCACGTATATGTCGTTGAACAGCACAAATATCAAGAGCAATATTAACAGCATGAAAAATACTGTCATTATTTTGTTCGCTATTTCTTCATCTACCGGCTTGCCCTGTATCTTTTCTATTAAAAGGAAAAGCAAGTGACCGCCGTCAAGAGCAGGTATAGGTAAAATATTAAGTATTGCAAGGTTCATTGAAATTACGGCTGTCAATAGAATTCCGTAGAATATTCCGTCGCTGCTTCCCTTGATTATGTCGCCGCCGATTTTTGTAATTAATACAACACCATGCATGTTTTTCAACGGAATTTTACCTGTGAAAAGCTGTTTTAATACAATTATCATTGATTTTGTTTCGTTATACAAATATTTGTAGCTGTTGGTTATTGCTGATTTAAGACCTTTTATAGGTATTAATTTTTCTTTCTGGCTGTATTCGATTCCGATAAGTCCGTCTTTATCTGAATATACTGTATTCAAATCGATAACCATGTCGCCTTCACGAAGCACTGTTATTTCAAGGGGTTTTCTGCCGTCTGTTATTGCATAAGCTATATCATTTAGAGAATAATCACCTTTGGTTTCTGCATATTGCTTATTAAGCAGTTCATCGCGAAGTTTTTTTTGCGCTTCGGTAAGTTTAATTTCTTTAGGTATATAAAGCTCAACTGTGTTTAAAACGTTATCGCTTAAAACGGTTTTGCCTTCTTCACCGTGTTGTGGAAGTTTTACGATTAACCCTTCAGGAATAATTTCATCTTTTTTAAATGCAGGATTTAGTTTTTTTAATTTTTCGTAGTTTTGTTCTGCCTGAACCTCATTAACTTTTCCGTCAAACGATGCACTGTACATTGCATAAAGGTTTAGGCTGTATTTTCTTTCAATTGGAGAACCGTTAATTCTGAGGATTTGATCGCCTGTTTGCATACCTGATTGCCAAACGCTGGCTTCTTTGGGAGCTGTAATTTTTGCTACATAAGTGTCAAAATAGCCTGAAGGCAGATTTCCCCAGGCAAGTGCGGTTATTAATACAAGCACATACGCACAGATTACGTTTGCGATTACCCCTGCAGAGAAAATGATTGCTCTCTGCCAGATAGGCTTGTTCATCAATCTGTCAGGAGAGTTTTGCGGTAAATCAGAATCCTTGTCATCATCAGGGAACGATACGTAACCGCCGAATAAAAATGCGTGAACAACAAGAGTTATTCCTCCGACTTGTTTTTCCCACAATGTCGGACCAATCGGCAAACCTATTCCGAACTTATCAACTTTTACTTTAAAAAGTAAAGCTGCACCTAAGTGTCCCAGTTCGTGAACCAAAATTAAAAGCCCGATTAACAAAATCATTATGATAACTGACATATTCTCTCCTTTTACAGAAATTGATTATATCATAAACATAAAAAAAGCTCCTCTTACCTGAGGAGCTTTGTTGGTCTATAACAATTCTTTTAAATAATTTGGTAATGCAAAACGTGCATTGTGGTAATCTTTGTTGTAGATTTTGCAGGTTTTTACGATATCGTCATAACGGTCATCCGCAAAGTATGAAAGCGGTTGAACGCTTTGAGAGCAGAATGCCCAAGCCCAGTACCCGCTGGGGTATGTCGGAATATTTGATGTGTAAGTTGATGTTACAGGGAAAACTTTTTTCAAAAGGTTATACATTTTTTTGATTTCTTCCTTGTTTACAACAGGGCTTTCTGATTGCGCTGCAACAATACCGCCTTCTTTCAATGAATTTTTAACGTTTGTATAAAATTCTTCTGTGAATAAACCTTCTCCGGGTCCCATAGGATCAGTTGAATCTATGAGAATAATATCATATTCATTCTTTTTGTCTTTGATGAATTCAATAGCATCTTCGACTTTGATTTCAACTCTCGGGTCTGAAAGTCCGCAAGAAATAGTCGGTAAAAATTCTTTGCAGGCATCAATTACCATTCCGTCGATTTCGCAGAGCACAACTTTTTTAACTGATTTGTGTTTTAAAACTTCTCTAACAGTACCGCCGTCGCCGCCGCCAATAACAAGAACGCTTTCGGGGTTTTTGTGGTGCATCATAGGAATGTGCGCAATCATTTCGTGGTAATGAAACTCATCGCCTTCTGTGGTCATCATTAAATCGTCGAGAGTTAAAACTCTGCCGAGTGCGCTTTCTGTTTCAAAAACTTCAACTTTTTGAAAGTCTGATTGTTTAGAGAATAAAACTTTTCCTGCTTTTATAGCAATCCCGTAACCTGCGGGCGTAATTTCGTGATAATATCCGTTTTCAATTCCGTTTTTCATGTATAAGCTATCTCCTTTTTTTAGATTATACAATAAAAAAAATAAAACCTGTTAAAGTTAAATTGTAATAAATTTAATAATATTTACTTTTTTATTTGTTTAGATATAATAAGGTTATCAGGTTAGACTGACCTCCTTACACATCACAGCGCGCTTTTCTGTATAAAGGTGTATGGAAAGGAGGTGATGTACAATGACAGAGCATGTTATCAGCATAATAAAATGTGCCCTAGTGGTAATAGGACACATTTTGCTAATAATAGCTTCGCTATTGTAGGGTCTGTAAAAGGGTATCCTGACCGATACCCTACCCTGTTTATATTATAACATACCGTTTAATAAATTTCAAGTCTGTTTACTTCTTATCCTCAACGAACTCAATATGGTAACCAATTTCTGAAAGAATAAGTTCAAGTTCTGAATATCTGATAGTTTTGCGTGTGAATTTAGTTGAAATATTGTTACTTGTAAATTTTGCATTATTTGTCTTCTTTGATATGTTTTCACAAACATTTTTCAAAGTTTTCCCTTTTTTTCCTATTAGATATTTGATTTCGTTTCTTATATCCATTTTATAATTATAGTTTTACTTGCAAAACATTTCTAAATATGTTATAAGCTTGCTATATAGCATTAAACAATGTTGTATAGAAGATTAATATGGAGGAATACTCATGTAGCTACTTTTTCAAAGCAATAATAACGTTATAAATTCTTTCAACGAAATAACAAATTAAAGAATTAAATTATCTGATTATTTAGCAAACGTTATAATAAATTAGTAAAATCATCAATTTCCTGAAAATCAAAAAATTCTTTCATAGTAATTCCAAGTCCGCTGCAAATTTTCAAAATGGTATATGCTCTAGGTTCTTTCATATTTCTTTCAATCTCGCTGAGCCCGCCCTTTGAAATACCACTCTGATAGGCTAATTGTTCCAGCTTAAGATTGTGCTCTTTGCGTAGCGTTAAAATTCTATTGCATATTAATTTGTTAAAATCTTTGTTAATCATAATATGAGCAAAATTCATAGTTATGAATTTGTAATCTGATACTAGACTAATTTTTTTGAGCAATAGTTCATATATATGAAAATACTATTTTATAATTTATCAACAAAATCTTTCATTTCTTTGAATTTAAAAAATTCATCCATTGTAATGCCAAGACCACTACAAATTTTTGCAATAGTATATATCAGAGGTATTTTCAAATATTTTTCAATCTCGTTGAGTCCGCCTTTTGATATGCCACTTTGATAAGCGAGCTGTTCCTGATTAAGGTTATGCTTACGCCGTAGTGAAATTATTCTATTGCAAATTATTTTTTTAAAATTTTCATCTACCATATTTAATCAAACTTCATACTTATGAACTTTTTAATGATATAAGAACTTTTTTGTGTAATAGTTCACATGTGCGAACTTTGTTAATATATTGGAGACGACTATGTTCAACCCACTAAAACTAAAAATGTTTATTTGTAAAATGCTCACCTGCTGGATAAGTCCGCCAGGCAAAAGAAAACTTGTCAGGGAGTTTTTGTTCTGGTTTTCTCTCAAAGATTACCATAGATTTAAACGCTCAAATTATCATATTGTTTCTTTAGGCAGCAGTTGTTTAACCCGTGCTTTACTTGTTGCATCAGGAGTTAAACCAAGACGGTTTTACGGCGAAAAGTCCTGCCCGTTTGATTTATGCAGAAGTAATGATTTCAAAAGAATTGGTGAACTTATTGAGAGCGACTTTTCAGACTTTTTCGAAAATATAAACCTCGATGATTTTCCGCATGATGATAAATTAACCGTTAAACAGTTTAAAAAACGCTACCAAAAAAGAATACAGAATTTTCTTAATATTCAAAATGCGGATAAAGTTGTTTATTATGTTTATTCAAATTTCGAGAAAGTACCTGAAACAGATGAAATAAAAGGATTGTATCAGGTGTTAAAAGCCAAACGCGGTGCAAAGCCGTTTGAGTTAATACTTTTGACAAGCAGGCTGATTGATGTGCCAAAAATTCTCCAAATACCTTATGACATACAAATTGATGACGGCAAAGCAATTGAGTATATTATTAACAGATACAAGGATTATAATAATAAATACACGGTTTTTGGCGATTATATGAAAGAAAAACTAAAAGAAATTATTTATCACCCATAATGTGAAGATGAAGGTGGAAAACTTCCTGCCCTGCTTCTTTGCCTGTGTTAATCAATGTTTTATATGATTTTAAACCTATTTTTTCGGTAGTTTTTTTAACAGCTGATAAAAGCTCTGCCATAAGATTTTTGTCCTCCAATTCATTCAGTGATGCAACGTGAACTTTCGGAACTACAAGCAAATGGACAGGTGCTTTAGGGTTAATGTCTTTGAACACAGCAACGTGTTCGTTTTCATAAACAAATTCTGTGTTAAAGTCGCCGTTAATAATTTTGCAAAAAATACAATCCATAAAAATTCCTCTCTTTTGAATTAGTTTATAATGACAAAGTTCAAAAATCAATCTATATTATTCTTTTTTCTGTAACTTCAGGAGTTAATTCAAATTTATAGTCATTGAGGCTTAGGTATTGTTTAAAAAGAGATGAGCAAGTATAGTGAATAGGAATAAATCTCAATGAAATATCGTCATGAAAAACAAATCCGCTTATATTTTTGTTTATATATTTGTCCGGTACCACAATTGTATAAAACTTTTTCATTCTGACAGGCTCATAAACTCCTGTAAGAGGGTTACGGACTTCGATTGCATCTTTGTATGGTTTATCAACCTCATAGTTATTTATTTTTTCCATAAGCGTTCTGTTGACTTTAATATCCGACCAGTGAATTATACCGTTTTGTTTTGGCGAATCAATATTGTTCAATACATTTTGGGTGATTATATAAACCAATTCTTCACCGGTTACGGAGCCTTTTCTTAAATTGGAAAGTTCTTCATTTGCTCCGCCGAAAAGTTTTATTAAGTCAAGGTTTGTAAAATTATCCGATTCAGGATTTTTTATTCCTGCTCTGAACATTTCTGATGGAAGTCCGACAGAATCAAGTTTTTTATATGAAATTTTCAATGACTCTTTTATTGCTGTGGTAACATAATTTACAAATATTTTATCTGAATTTCTTATTGATTTATCAAATACAAGTTCGTTTGAATATTCTTCATAACCTTTCAGATTTATCAAAGGTTTAATATCTTCGCCTATGTTTTTTTGGACAAAATCTTGAAGGTTTTTATCTTGCAACGCCGTTTGTTCATAATCCGATGTATTGTATTTTTTTAAGCTTATGCCTTCAATTTTGCCGTAATCATCAAATTTTATTTTGAAAGATTTTATAAATTTATTATTTACTCCAAGAGATGAAATAAGAGTATCGTTAACATAAAAATCTGATTTTTTATGATCATGTGCATTGAGAATAAGGTTAATATCAGGGACTTCTTCTGCTATTGCACAAGAAATTTTATTACCTAAGTGAGAAAGCAGAATTACTGCTCCGTCAGGATTTTGTTCTTTAAAATCTTTAACCTTATATTTAATCACGTTAAATGTTTTTATAAAATCATCTTTAGTAACTTCGTTGTCGCTTTTATCGAGTTTGTCATAAAAAACTGTTCCGCTCATACGTTTTCCGTTGAATTTTTCTCTCGGAATTGTCGCGCCCATAACAAGAACTTTATTTATAATATCAGGATTTTTGTCATCGGGTATTTCGTAAATTTTTGATTCAACTATATTGGGATTTTCTTTCATGATTTTTTTAGCAAGCGGTGATTTTGCAAGGTTAACGTTTGTCATTACAGTTGTCATATGTGAATTTGTTAGTTTTCTGTAAAGCCATTTGTCACCTGCTTCCAAATCATGATTGCCGGGTGTAAATACAGTATCAAATTTAGAATTGTATGCAGTAGAATTTTTTACGGACAAAATCATTCTTGCAAGAAAATTAAATTGAATATCTCCGATTTGTTTATCTTTTTTTGTAAGCAAGCCGCTTTTTTCAGGGTACATAAAATAATCCCCCGCAACAGCAAAGAGATTAAGCGTACTTTCTTTTTCGGATTTATCAAAAATATCGTTTTGATTTTCCTGTACGGTTTTAATCACTTGAGGTATGCTTCTTACATTTCCGTGATTATCTGCAGTTGCTGCTATATTAAGCAGGGCAGACTGAAAATTTATATTTTTTCTGTCATATCTGTTAACTTGCAATTTACGTAAATCCCTTTTGAGCTATAAAAGCCGTGAATATTAATTTTTGTTATGTAAATTATTATAACTTAAAAATATGTAACTAACTTGCCATTATTTTATATGTAAAGTAAAATGATTTTACTTGGGGAATCCTTTGGAGGAATATATTATTTATGCCGGAATTAGCCAGACGACAATACGATAATCGCTATGCTATACGAAATTACAATTACCCGCCTCAGGGCATAGTGCGTGAACTTCCAAGACATTCACAGCAGGTTGTTGATAGACCTGTTTATACAAAACGCACTGCCGATAAGAAAAAAGTCGAGCGTAATTATTTTATTCACAGAATAATTTCCGTTGCTGTTGTTTCTTTAATCGGGTTTTCTATTTTGCCTTTCGGATTTAACAAAGTTACCAAAATGATGTTTAATCCTACACCTTATAAGGAAGTAAAAGCAGATTACCAGCAAATTTTATTCCCGACTTCAAATTATATTTCCAATCACTGGATTATGGGACAGCGTTCTTTGAGAGGTGCTGAAATGAGAAGACCTCAAATGACTGCATTGACAGAAAGTAACCAACTTACAGGTTTAGAAAGCAGTTTAAGAAATCTTTCTGCTATGTACCCTTCCATACACCCGTCAATTTATGTTTGGGATTATGAAACAGGCAATTATGCAGATGTAAATGCAAATGAAATTTTCCCGACAGCAAGTATAATCAAGCTTCCTGTATTGGTTCAGCTGTTCCGTTCAATCGAAAAAAATCAGCTTACTATATATGATGAAATGCCTTTGACAGAATATTACAGAACAGAAGGTTCCGGAAGTCTTCAGTTTAAAGCTGCAAACTCAACATATACAATAGATACGCTTGCAAGAATGATGATAACAGAATCCGATAATTCTGCAACAAATATGATTATGGCTCGATTGGGTTCTATGACAGATATTAATCAGGGTATCAGAGAATGGGGTTTAAAACATACATATGTTCAAACCTGGCTGCCTGATTTGGGCGGTACAAATCATTCCACTGCCCGTGATATGGCAACCATTCTTTACAATATTGATAATCCTAAATTTTTAAGTACAAGCTCACGCGAAAAAATATTTGATTATATGGGACATGTGCATAACAACAGGCTTATTGCAGCAGGGCTTCCTGCAGGGGCTGAGTTCCTTCACAAAACAGGCGATATAGGAAAAATGCTCGGTGATGCAGGTATAGTTTACGCGCCTAACGGTAAAAAATATATTGTAGTTATTTTTGCAAACCGTCCGCACAACTCACCTTTAGGAAAAGAATTTATCGTTAAAGCTTCTGAAATTATTTATAATTCTATGGTGAGATAATGCTGAAAGAGCTTTTGGAAGCGGGAAAATGTTTTAAGCTTGTATGCGGTGCGGGAAATGAAGATGCTTTAGAAGTTGAAAAACTTGTAGCATTGTATTCCAAAGCAGGTTGTAAGTTTTTTGATGTTTCAGCAAAACCTGAAATAATTGATGCGGCAAAAAAAGGTCTTCAAGACCGTGAAGGTTATATATGTGTAAGTGTTGGAATTAAGGGGGATCCGCATGTCAGAAAAGCTCAGATAGATTACGAAAAATGTGCAGGCTGTCATAAGTGCGAAGAAATCTGCCCTCAAAAAACCATAAAGCACTGTAAGGTTAAAACCGCTCGCTGTATCGGATGCGGAAAGTGTTATTCCGTTTGCACTCACGGCGCGATATCATTTTTGTCGGAAAATAAGGATTTGAATGAAGTTTTGCCGCCTTTAATTGAAAAAGGAATTGACTGCATAGAATTTCACGTTATGGGTGAAGATGAAAGCGGAATTTATGAAAAATGGGATTACATAAACTCTGTATATGACGGGCTTTTAAGTATTTGTACCGCACGCGGGAAGCTAAGCGAGGAAAAAATGATTTCGCGTATTGAGCGGATGACAGCTATAAGAAAACCTTATACAACAATAGTTCAGGCTGACGGATTTCCTATGAGCGGCGGAAAAGATGATTACAAAACAACATTACAGGCTGTTGCAACCGCAGAGATAGTACAAAATGCAAAAATGCCTGTTTATATAATGCTTTCAGGCGGAACAAATTCCAAAACCGCTGAGCTTGCAAAGCTTTGCGGCATAAATTATAACGGAATAGCAATCGGCACATTTGCACGGAAAATTGTCAACAGATACATTGAGCGCGAAGACTTTTTAAAAAACGATTATATTTTTAATGAAGCATTAAATATTGCGCGTTCGCTTGTTGGGAATGTTTAAAATATCCGTTTGAAGCAAGTTTGTAAACTGCTTGAATTCTATTGCAAGAACCGGTTTTTTCAAGAATTCTTGTGACATAAACTTTTATTGTATGTGTGCTGACAAACATCTTTTGTGCTATTTGGGTATTTGAATAACCCAATTTCATAAATTCAATTACTTCTTTTTCACGTTCTGTGAAACTGAAATTCAAGTTGTCAGCCATAATATTCTTTCTATTAAATATAAAATAAGACTTATTAGTGCTAATATTATACTTGATAAACATTAGAATTGCAATAGTAAATATTCTACAATCCTATATATGAATAGGAATGCAGAATTAAAAAATAATTTTGGTAAAAAGTTAGCATATATAAGAAAGAAAAGAAATCTTTCACAAATGCAACTTGCTGAAATTATGGATTGTAATTTTAATTATATCAGTAGAATTGAATGCGGTAGGGCAAATATTACAATGAACATGATTGAAATATTGGCTGATGCGTTGGATATTGATGCAAAAGAATTATTTGATTTTTAATTTTTCGTTTTGAGAGCAGACTTGAATTTTTTTCAAACTAAGTTATAATATAAATATAGGGGGAAGCCCTAAGAAAACATAACTTTCCTGGAGCTTCACTTAGTACCCTATGGTTTTAGGTAATTAAAAAAAGTTCCAGTATCTCAAGTGCTGGAGCTTTTTCTTTATGCTTCCTGATAAAACAATCAAGAAGCAGGAAAAAACCTAATTTCATATTAACCACCTCCTTTCCACCGTTTTCTTAGTATTACGTGTGTGGGTTGGATGTGGACGGTACTACCCTGTAAATTATTTTATCAAATAATATGTAAAAAGTAAATATTATTAAAATTATTATAATATATTTTTGTGTTAGAATGTTTATCATGACAAAGATTTTAGATTGTACACTGCGTGACGGCGGGCATGTTAATAATTGGAAGTTTAGCGATGAGTGCATACTCGATTCTCTTATCGCAGCCGAAAATGCAGGAATTGATTATTTTGAAGCAGGTTACAATATGCCTGATTGCATTAAATCATCAAGGATTAAACTCGTTGCGATGGTGGATGCAAAAAATTATTGCGCAGGAATTACAAATATTAAGGCTGATGCAATACGTGTTGCGTGCTATCCTCACCAAATTCATACTGCTATCAGTGCTGTTGAAGATTTTAAAAATCAGGGTTATGAAGTCTTTTTACACCTTATGACTGCTGATAAGTTTGAGGATTATGAGCTTTTAAAAAATTGGAAAAATAAAAATATTTTGACTTCAATATATTTTGCGGACAGTTTCGGTGCTTTTATGCCTGATGATGTTGAAAGGATTTATAAAAAAATTCAAAACTGCGGATATAAAAACATAAGTTTTCACGCTCATAACAATTTACAACTTGCTTTTACAAATACAATCAAGGCTGTCGAACTCGGTGCTTACAGTGTTGACGGTTGTGTTTTCGGTATGGGCAGAGGAGGGGGAAATCTTCCTTTGGAACTGGTTTTAAAATACTTAAAAATGGATTATGAACCTTATATGGCTCTTATAAAAAAATACTATCTGCCTCTGTTTAATCAATACGGCTGGGGTTACAGCTATGAAGCTTTAATTGCAGGATTAAAAAATATTCATCCTGATAAAGCAAGTCAAGCAATTGTATGATTGCATTTGCTTATAAAGAATTTATAATCGTTTAAAAAGAGGAATTTAGAATGCTTTTAACAGATCACGTTCAAGCGATTATTAAATCAGGTAAATCAATAGTTGTTGCGAGAAATTATCCTGAACTCGCCCCGGAACATTTGATGCTTGCTCTAATGCTGGATCAGAACGATTTACCGCAGATTTTAATGGAACGTGTGGGAATTGACAGTCCTGAAATTGTTGACAGACTTAACTGCTATGTGTCAAAACGCGCTTATTTCGCACGCGGAAAATTTTCTGATATAAGATTTTCTACCGAAACCATAGTTATGATGAAAGTCGCTCAGGAAGAAGCCGAAAAGCACGGCGATGATCAGGTAAGTATTGAACATTTATTTTTGGCATTATTTAGAATTGACAATAAAACACTTAATCATCTCTGGCAGCAATGCGGTATTAACAGGCTTGAGCTTTACGAAAAAATGACCGAAGAAGTCAATAATATTGTAAACTTGGAAGAAACTGTGGAAGAAACCTCAGAACAAAAACAAAACGATGCACAGCCTGCATCCAAGTCTAAAACAATAAAGAATGACAAACAGGAGAAGAAAAACGAAGCATTGTCAAAATATACAACGGATTTAACGGAATTAGCAGCAAAAAATAAACTTGATCCTGTTATCGGTCGTGATGATGAAATTCGCCGTACTATCCAAATTTTAAACAGACGTTCAAAAAATAATCCGGTTATAATCGGCGAACCCGGTGTCGGTAAAACCGCAATAATTGAGGGATTGGCTCAAAGAATTATTTCCGGTGATGTTCCTGAAAGCTTGAAAGATGATAAAATTTTAGCGCTTGATTTAGGTGCATTGCTTGCTGGTGCTTCTTACAGAGGTGAATTTGAAGAACGTCTGAAATCTGTACTTAAAGCAATTGAAGAAAAATCTGACGATTTAATGCTGTTTATTGATGAAATTCATACGATTATGGGAGCGGGTTCCTCAGAGGGTTCTGCTGATGCAGGAAACCTTTTAAAACCTATGCTTGCACGCGGCAATATCAGGGTTATTGGAGCAACAACAATTGATGAATACAGAAAATATATTGAAAAAGATAAAGCTTTAGAAAGACGATTTCAGCCTGTACTTGCAGATGAACCGTCTGTTGAAACTACAATCAGTATTCTTCGCGGATTAAAAGACAAATATGAAGGTTACCACAGTGTGAAAATTAAAGACAGCGCAATTACTGCTGCCGTAAAACTTTCTCACAGATATATCTCAGACAGATGCCTTCCCGATAAAGCCATAGATTTAATCGATGAAGCAGCATCTGCCTTGCGTATTGAAATAGACACAATGCCTGAAGAAATTGATGTTTTCATACGTGAAAAAATCCAGCTTGAAATGAATAGAAAAGCCTTAGAACAGGATGAATCATCAGAGTGTAACAAGAAAATCGAAAAGATTAATAAAAAAATTGCTGATTTAGATGAAAAAATTAACAAGCTCAAAGAGCAATGGCTTAAAGAAAAAAAGGTTATTGACTCTGTTGCGGCAGTAAAACGCAATATTGAAAAGTTGAAAGCACAAATTGAAATGTCAAAGAAAAATCCTGAAATGACTGAAACGCTTGAAACAAAATACAGCCTTATGCTCGATATGGAAAAGAAATTAAATCAATTGCAAATGCAATCAGGTAAAAAAAGACTGTTAAAAGAAGAAATTGATGAAGACGATATTAGCTGTATTGTTGCAAAATGGACAGGAATTCCTGTTAACAGACTTATGGAAGATGAGTCCAAGAAATTAATCGGTATGGAACAGGTTATGCACAAACGTGTTATAGGGCAGGAAGAAGCGGTTACAAAAATAGCTAACGCGATACGTCTTTCACGTTCAGGACTTCGTGACCCAAAAAGACCGATAGGAACTTTTCTTTTTCTGGGACCGACAGGCGTAGGTAAAACTGAACTCGGTAAAACTCTTGCAGAAATTTTATTCAACGATGAAGATTCACTTATACGGATTGATATGTCGGAATTTATGGAAAAACATAATATATCAAGGCTTGTAGGCTCAACAGCAGGGTACGTAGGATATGAAGAAGGCGGTCAATTAACGGAAGCTGTCAGACGTAAACCTTATTCTGTTGTGCTTTTTGACGAAGTTGAAAAAGCTCATTCCGATGTATTTAATATCATGCTTCAAATGTTTGATGACGGGCGTTTAACAGATGGTCAAGGAAGATTGATTGACTTTAAAAATACTGTTTTAATTATGACAAGCAACCTTGCAAGCGAGATTATTCTTGATGAAAATTTATCTGCAAAAGAAAAACAAAAAGGTCTGCAAAATGCTTTAAAATCAAAGTTTAAACCTGAATTTTTAAACCGTATAGATGAAATAATAATGTTTAAGGCTCTTACACTTGATGAGCTTTCACAAATAGTTGAAATTCAAACAGGTTCATTAAAAAAACGTCTTCTTGAACAAGATATTGAACTTAATATTACGGAAAGTGCAAAAGAACATCTTGCAAATGAAGGGTATGAACCTCTTTACGGAGCAAGACCGCTAAGGCGTGTAATCAGACAGCTTGTAGAAATTCCGTTGTCTATGAAAATTCTTGAAGGAGAATTTATAAAAGGTGATAAAGTTTCAGTAGACTTTAAAAACGAGATGACTTTTAGTAAGCAGTGATGCTATACTTCACTTGTAAAAAATCAAAAATCGTTTATAATAATAAATGAAATATAAACGAGGAGTGAAAGTATGGAAAAAATCAGTAAAACAGCAGCTTCGTTGATTGGAGAAAGTATGACAGAGCTCCAATGTGACGGGTTAAGCGGCTACTCTTACGGGGGGGGGGCACTCTAGAAGCACTCCTTAAGCCGATTTCAGGGGCTTGTAATTTTCGTACAAAATGTTATAATGATGATGTAACACATCACAATTATAAGGAAGTTTGTATGAAAAAAGCTTTTACATTAGCGGAGATGATGGTAGTCATGCTCATTTTGAGCATAGTTTTGGCAGCCATGGCACCTGTTGTAACAACGAGAAGTAAGGTAGACCAGTCTTCTCCTTGGAGATATTCTGAGGGCAATCTTTCTGATGCATATTATGGATTAGGAGAAAGCCAAACCGCGATGATAGGTCAGAGAGAATTTACTAATACCGATGAAACGGCAAAGTTAATCATCA
>UNSJ01000020.1 GCA_900548405.1 Candidatus Gastranaerophilales bacterium
TAATTTTTCTGCATATGCCAAAAATATGTAATACACAAATACTGAAAGAAATGCAACACAGGCGATTACAATAATCGGGAGAACAATTGTATGGAAAGCAATCATATACAAAACGACCGATAAAAATAATGCAATACCTGCATATAATCCCCATATAATATTTAATTTAATCATTCCCCAGAATACTTTGCCCTGAATGTCTTTGAACGGAGGTAAAACACCCGAGTTTATATTGTTTATTGCATTGTGCAAAAACTGAAGACTGTACCCTCCGATGAAAATATTAAATATGATATCAAACGGATTTTGCTTAAAAGTATCAGGTTTCCCTATTTTTATATCAAATATTGTTGAACATAGCGACCAAACAAAGGCTATTATAAATAACAAAATATGGATTTTTTTATTTTCATAAACTTTTTTATAACTCTCAAGTAAACCGGACATTAAAATCTCCTTGTAATGTGTTTATTATAGCAGTTTCTCATTTTATTGCAAGAATATGTTTTTTTTAGTAAAATCAATTTATGGATACAGAAATAAAACAACAGATTAATAATTTAAAGACACGTTTTAAAAAAATAAAGGAGTGTCTTTGACACAGCAGTTCTTGAAAAAGAGCTTGAAAAGCTTGAAAAAGAAATGCAGTCGCCCGATATTTGGTCAGATCAAAAAAAAGCATCAGAGCTGGGTGCAAAAATCAGAGATATAAAGGACAATCTTGAGTTTGTTTGTAACTGGCAGTCAGTTCTTGATGATGCTCAAGTTGCTTTGGAAACTGAAGATGATGATTTAATAAATGAAAGTTTAATTCAGCTTAAAGAAATGGAACGTGCTGTTGATAAATTTGAAGTTAAACAAATGCTCAGCGGCGAATACGATGAAGCAGATGCAATTTTGACAATAAATGCAGGAGCAGGCGGTACAGATGCGCAAGATTGGGCAAGTCTTCTTTTGAGAATGTATACAAGGTGGGCAGAATCCGCTCAGGGGGCATCCCAAAGTCAGTCAAATTCCGGCACGGGTGGTGAAAAAAGAGGCTGGCATGTAGATTTGCTGGATAAACTTGATGGTGATGAAGCAGGTATAAAATCTGCTACAATAAAGATTACGGGTAAATACGCTTTCGGATATGCAAAAGCAGAAAAAGGCGTTCACAGATTGGTAAGAATTTCGCCATTTAACGCAAACGGTAAAAGGCAGACAAGCTTTGCATCCGTTGAAGTTTCTCCGATTATTGAAGATTTTGAAAAAACAATTACAATACCTCCCGAAGAACTTGAAGTTGATACAATGCGTTCAGGAGGAGCAGGCGGTCAAAATGTAAATAAGGTTGAAACAGCTGTAAGAATATTGCATAAGCCGACAGGTATTGTGGTTAAGTGTCAACAGGAACGCTCACAGCTTCAAAATAAAGAGAATGCAATGCAAATTTTGGCATCAAAGCTTCTTGCAATTAGACAAGCTGAGCACGAAAAAAAGCTTGCCGAGTTAAAAGGAGAAAATGTCGATATAAACTTTGGTTCACAAATACGTTCGTATGTTTTTCATCCTTATAAAATGGTTAAAGACCACAGAACAAATTTTGAAGCAGGAAATGTTGATGCGGTTATGGATGGCGAGATTGACGGATTTATTGAAGCATATTTACGTTCTAATTAAGTCTTGTGAAAATATATACGATATGTTATAATAATAAAGAATAAAAGTTAAAGGAGCACCAGTGTAGCCGCTGGAGATGCGATATGCATAATAGCTTAAAATTATTGAAAGGAGAATTATGAAAAAGTTTGGTTATGTCGGGGGGGGGGCAGACTTCTAAGCTCCAAACATAAAGGTTTTACTCTTGCTGAGGTTTTGGTCACACTTGGCATTATCGGTGTTGTTGCTGCAATGACAATGCCATCTTTAATAGCAAATCATAATGAAAAACAAACTGTTGTTCAATTAAAAAAAGTATATGCAACATTAAGCAATGCTTATGTATCTGTATTAAATGAATACGGTGCACCCGCAGATTGGGGATTACCTTCAAGAGATAATAATGAAAGCCACGATATGTTTATGGCAAAGTTTGATAATTATCTTAAATATATTAAAAACTGCGGTACAACAGATAACGGTTGTTATACTGATAAAATATATGATTTAAAAGGTAATCCTTATACTTCTGATGTACTTACCGTAAATTCCTTTAAGGCAATTTTGGCTGACGGCTCAGGTTTTGCCCTAAGAGTTTGGAATGAAAATTGTGTTAAAGATAATGATATATGTGCATTTTTTGAAGTTGATGTAAATGGACTGAAAAAGCCTAACCGCTTTGGACGAGATATATTCAGATTTTATGTTACTCCTAAGACTATTATTCCTTATGGGTCACCTATTTGGCCTGGGAATGAAGATATGAACTTTGATAACAGATGTTTAGTAGGAGGTGCATCTTGTACTGCTTGGGTTTTAATTAATGAAAATATGGATTATCTTCATTGTCCTGAAAAGTTGGGCTGGAACAAGGCAAAGAGCTGTAAATAATTAATTTATAATAAATTTTTGCCGTGTAAATCTGTTCCGCCTGTTTTTATAAGGTTGTATTTGTCTGCAATTTTTTCCACGCTTTTTGCAGTGTGGAATTTTATTATGCCTCTATGCCTTTGGTACGGGTAATAAACTTCAAGTCCGTCAAGACCTAACGATATAAGCTTGTTTACAAATCTGTCAAGGCTTATTGCCCAGCAGCAGGCAGGATGAGCCAGAACAGCAATCCCTCCGGCATTATGAATTGCTTGAATTAATTTTTTTATGTCGCGTTTTGCAAAAATTCTTATTATGTCAAGCTCGGTTTCGCGTTTGTTCTTTGCATAAAAAGGTGTCAGCTCAGGGTGATTTATGTCTATTCCGTAAGCTAAAAGATGCATAAATACATATCCGCACCATACATCAAATTCAACTGCGGGAATAAGTATTTCATCTTGAATAAGTTTATGTGCTTCAACAGAGTTGTGGTCAGATATTGCAATTTTTTGGTAGCCTTTTTCATGAGCTTGTCTTAAAATTTCAAATGCATCGCCTTCTCCGTCGGAAAAAGAGGTATGAATATGAAGATTAACTTTGTTTGAATCAAAATCATCTCTTTTTAATGATTTAATGTAATCTTTTATTTGGGGTTGCACTTGTTTTCCTCACTGTTCACTTTTTTATATTTGTAATAAAATTATTATACAATAAATTTAAATATAATATTATTTTATAGGAGAGGTATGGCTAAAGAAGATAAAAGTGTTTGGAAAATATTTTTTGAAGGATTGAAAATTTTCTGTTTTAATTTTCATAAGTTCTTTTTATATATGGCGTTTCCGGTATTGGGGCAAATTTTAGGGTTAGTGTTAATTTTCGGATTAACATACTGGTATACCGAAAGTTTGCCTGATTTAATTCAGAAATATCCTACTTTTAACAATTTTTCAACAATCTTAATCGTAATGCTTTTGATTACAGTTCCTGGACTTTTAATTTGGGCTAAAGCATTTTGGGATTATTTGGTTGCATACGGTGCGTTAAACTCTATGACCGAAGGTGCTTTAAACACAGGCAGAGTATATGACTTTAGCGCTCACAAAGGTGTTGTGACAAAGAAAACATTTTCATTTATTGCTCTGTGGTTTTTGTTCGGAATTTTTACTTTGCTTGCAATAATACCTGTTTTCTGGGTTCTGGGCTTTATATTCTTTATTTATTTTATTCTAATCTTTCAGGTGTTTACGTTTGAAAATGATTTGTCGCCCATAGGGTATTTTAAAAAGAGTTTGCAGCTTGTTAAAGGAAAGTTTGCAAGAACATTCCTTCTGATGACAATACTCGGTTTGATTACATATGTGCTTTTAACATCAGGGGTATCAGTAATCTTTGATTATTTAAATTTGACTGAGATTCTTGCAAAAGTATTTGAAGGCTGGGTTTCAAGTTTTCCTTTGGAACAGCTTGAAAAATTTAATATAACTCCTGTGCTGATTTCAAAAGAGCTGGTAAAACAATTAATATTTCTTTTGGTTGTTGGCTTTACGCTGCCTTTGAGAAGTATCTGCTGGACACTGTGGTATAAGAATTTAAATACAGAAGAAGCCGCTCCTTTAAAGAAAAAGACTAAAAAAGCTGATAAAAAAGCACCTTCTAAAATGGAAGGAAAATCATTTAAAATTGAAAAAAGAGGTATAGACCCTGAAATCATCAGACGTGCGAGATGGGAAGATGACGAGTACTAAATATGTTTATTTGTAAGAATTGTAAATCAATTGATAAATTTGAATTGATGTTTTCACCTGATTACAAGGGCGAAAGAAGGTTTTTGCAAAAATATAATAAAAATAATGATATTGAAATAACAGTGGACGGCTATACATTTGTACCTGATTTGCAGTTTATGAATGAACATGCTGTTTGCAGGTATTGCGGACAAATTTATATGTGGGACTATGAATAAAGGATAAGAGATGGAAAGAACTGATAGAAAAAATAACGAAACAAGACAGATTAAATTTACTAAAGATTTTACAAAACACGCTTTAGGTTCTGTTCTGGTTGAATTTGGTGATACAAGAGTTATTACTACTGCTTCTGTTGAGTCAGGGAAGCCAAAATGGATGGACAAAGAAGAAATGCGAGGATGGGTTACTGCCGAATACTCTTTGCTTCCATCAGCTCCGAACACAAGATGCCAGAGAGAAAGAACAAAAATTTCAGGAAGAACTCAGGAAATTCAAAGACTTATAGGACGAAGCCTAAGAGCATGTGTTGATTTAACTAAAATGCCTGATTTAACTATAACTGTTGATGCCGATGTTATTCAGGCAGACGGCGGAACTAGAACCGCAAGTATATGTGGAGGTTTTCTTGCCTTAAAAATTGCTGTTGAAAAACTTCTTGCAGACGATACATTAAAGGAAAACCCCATTATTGAACCTGTCGGAGCTATTTCTGCGGGAATTGTTGACGGTGAAGTACGTTTGGATTTAAACTATATTGAGGATTCACACGCGCAGGTTGACAGTAATGTTGTTTTAACCAGAAGCGGCAAAATTATTGAGTTTCAAACAACTGCAGAAGGTGAGCCTTATGAACAATCTCAAATGATGGAAATATTCAACATTGCAAAAAAAGGAATTGACGAAGTAATTGCTATGTATGAGAAAATTTAGTATAATAGTTTTGTAAAAAAGATAAGGAGAAAATTTATGAAAAAACTTTTACTCGTTTCATTGATTTTAACTATTGCAGGTGCATCATCAGCTTATGCAGCAGAAACAACTTACACAGAACAGTTCATCCAAAAACATACTCAAAAAATTGTTGATAAAGAAAAACAACTCCAAGAACAGCAAAAAGCAAGAGAAGAAGCTTCTGCTAAAAAACAAGAAGAATTCAAAAAGAAAATTGAAGCAGACAGAAAAGCTCGAGAAGAAGCTTCTAATGCAAGAAAACAAAAAATAGAACAAAAGAAGAAATTATTTAACGAATTAATTTCCGATTAATAAGGAGAGATGTAATGAAAAAGAAATTAGCTATACTTTTGGCAGTGACAGTAATGTCTATGACTTCTGTCTATGCTGCTGAAACTCAAGGACCTGTTTCAAGATGGCTTGATAATGTAACAAACAGTGTTTCTAAAAAAGAACAGTCTGTAAATAAAAAATCGCAAACAGAACAGCAAAAAATTGCAGCTAAAAAGAAAGCACAGCAGCAAAAATTAGCTCAAAAACAAGCTAAAGCAAAACAAAAACAGCTTGAAAGAGAAAAGAAAGCTAAAGAAAGAAAGGCTAAAGTACAGGCTAAGAAAAAACAGCTTAAAGAATTATTCCAGTAGCTGATTTAATCTATAAAATATAAAGAGCAAAGCTTAGGCTTTGCTCTTTTAATATTCTTGTGTTAAAATCTCCATAAACAAATGGAGTTTTTTATGCCCGCAACAGATATTCAAACCCTTACAGGTGCAAAGATTGTAACAGAAACCTTTAAAAAACTCGGGGTAGACAGTATATTCGGTTATCCCGGAGGAATTGTCCTGAATGTTTATGATGAATTATATAAGCAAAATAATATTAAACATTACCTTGTGCGTCATGAGCAGGCTGCTGTCCATGCTGCAGAAGGATATGCCAGAGTTACGGGGAAATGCGGTGTTGCGATTGTAACTTCGGGACCCGGAGCAACGAATATTGTTACAGGACTTGCTAACGCATATCTTGACGGGTATCCGCTTGTTGTTATTACAGGACAGGTAATGGCTGATTTAATCGGTAAAGATGCGTTTCAGGAAGTGGATATTATTGATATTACAAAGACCTGTACAAAGAAAAATTTTCAAGTTAGAGATGCCAAAAATTTAGAAACTGTTCTTGTTGAAGCTTTTAATACGGCTATGTCAGGCAAGCAGGGACCTGTTGTCGTTGATATTGCAAAAAATGTTTTTTCTCAAGAAGTTGAATTCGATTCTGATATAAAGTTTTCTGCCGATAAAAATTGTCCGTTTGATTTTGAAGTTAAAAATGCTCTAAAAGCGGTATGCAAAGCTAAACGTCCGGTAATTGTCGCAGGCGGAGGTGTTGTTTCTGCTAATGCAGCAAAAGAGTTGACCGAATTTGCAAAGCTTTTGAATATTCCTGTTGTAAATACAATGATGGGAATTGGCTCTTATCCTTATGATGATAAAAATAATTTTGGTATGATAGGTATATTCGGACAAGTCGCTGCTAATCAGCTTTTACGAGAAAGCGATATGATTTTTTCCGTAGGTGCACGATTTAACGACAGAATAAGATGCTGTTTTCCAAATGGTGAACTTGAAAGAAACTTTGTTCAAATTGATATTAACGAAAATGAAATTTCGCGCATTATTCCTGCTTCAATAGGAATTAGCGGTGATGCAAAATATGTGCTTCAAAAAATGATAACAGAAGTTAAATTAAACAACCTTCAAAGCTGCAAAGCTTCTGATTGGCTTGTATTTGCAGATAGTTTAAGGTCTAAAAACATTAAGCCTGAAAAAAGAACTGATGCAATGCATTCTTTTGAAGTAATGCAAAAAATTAATGAATTCATTCAAAACAAAAATCCTGTTGTAACAACTGAAGTTGGTCAGCATCAGGTATGGGCAGCAAGATATTTAAAGTTTAATGAAACAAAAAAGTTTATAACATCAGGCGGTTCAGGAACTATGGGTTTTGGCTTCCCTGCTGCAATAGGAGCTTGTATAGCTGATAATAATAATCCTGTTTTTTGTATAGCCGGTGATGGTTCTTTTCAAATGAATATTCAAGAACTTGCGACTTGTGTTGATTACAACCTCCCTGTCAAAGTGTTAATTATGAACAACGGATATCTCGGAATGGTTAGACAATTTCAAGAGAAGACCTGTGGAGCCAGATATTCGGCTACAAGAATTTCAAATCCCGATTTCTTAAAAACTGCGGAAAGTTACGGGATTTTAGGGATACGCGTTAATTCAGTTAATGAAATTTTCCCTGCATTAGAAAAAGCTTATGCTTATAACGGTCCTGTGCTTGTTGATTTTGTTATAGAGCCTGAAGAAATTTTATAGCTTGACAAAAATAAAACCCTGATATACTGTAAAAATATGGTAAGAAAGAAAAGGCTTTTAATTTTTACAGGCATTTATGTTGTGGTATTATTAATTGTTTCAACATATTTTACGTTACGCCTTATAGATAAAATTGCAGTTACATCATTTAAAAAACTGCATTCAGCCTATTCTCAAGCACTTCTTATTACTGCGGAAGATATGCAGGGAGATACAGGCTGCTATTTTAGTTCGGATAAGCATATAAACAATGACTTTTCAGGATGTGACAGATTTTATAAAAGATTTGCAACAAATTTGAGAGTGACTAAGTTCTGTAAGAATAATGCGCTTTCAAACGGGTGCATCCCTGTATATAACAGTTATGCGAAAACTTCCAAGTGTGCAGGCTTTTCTGAAAGTATGATGAACAAGTTTAATCAGGCCTTTGTAATGAACGACAATTCTAATATTATTGTATTTAATCAGCCTGCAAATGTTCAGAAACCTCTTTTTGCCGTTGACAGCAACGGAAAATTAGTTCCGAATAAGAGCGGATACGATTTATTCAGTCTTGTTATCATGAGGAATGCAAACGGATATTATTATTTTCATCCTGATGTAACTTATTGCCTGCCGCAGGAAAAGGGTGGTATTCACAGTTTGCAGGATGTTTATAAATAATTAGTTCTTAAACATCCATTTGAGAATAAACTCGTTTAATTTCCTGAATGTCTTGCCACATAAGCCATTTGGGGCTTCCTTTTTCGCGCGAATCATTTCTTAAAAGATATGACGGATGAAAAATCGGCATCATTTTAGAATGGTTCGGACCTTCAAACCATTTTCCTCGTATTTTTGTAATCCCCTGAGTTGTGCCAAGCATTGAATTTACGGCTACACGTCCGCAAAGCAGAATAATTCTGGGTTTTAATATTTCTATTTGTGCATCAAGATATTCTCTGCAAGCTTCTTTTTCTTCAGGAAGCGGATCTCTGTTGTCAGGCGGTCTGCATTTTAGAGTGTTACATATATAAACATCTTGTTGTCGTGAAAGTCCTACTGAGGCAAAGATTTTATCCAAAAGCTGTCCTGCTTTTCCGACAAAAGGTTCGCCTTTCTGATCTTCATAATATCCAGGAGCTTCTCCTATCAGCATAAGCTTATGGTTTGGAATGCCGCCAGAAAATACAGTATTTGTGCGAGTTTTCCCCAATGGACATTTATCGCACTTTAAACATTTTTCTCTGATTTTTTCAAGTTGTTCTATTTCTGTAGTTGTTGCTTCTTTCATAAGTTCTCCTAGATATTAGTTTTCAGGAGTTAAGATTGATATTACAGCATTGTTTAAGCTTAAATATTTTTTGATTGTTCTTTCCAAGTCTTCAATAGTGATTGATTCTAAATCTTTCAAATAATCTTCAATAAGTTTTAAATTTTCGCAAACTGTCATATAATAACCTATTGTTTCTCCGATTTCGGAAACAGTTTCGGCTGCGAATGCAAAACGTGATTTAATTTTTTTCTTAGCTTTTTCAAGTTCTTCTTCTGTTATCCTGTTATTTAAAAGATTTTCAATTTCTTTTTTTACAAGTTCGATTGCAATTTTCTGTTTTTCAGGTTTGTAATTAGCCTGTATAAAGAAGTTGTTTCCGTCTTTGAACTGATAATGCTCAGCATTTGCCATATTAAATATCTGTTCAGGCTGTTTTTCTATCAGATTTTGGTAAAGTCTTGAGCTTGTACTTTCTCCAAAAATTATGCTGATTATATCAAGTTCAATATTTTCTTTAATCTGATTTGCCTTTGGTCCTAAAAATCCTATCATCAAATAAGATGTATTTACCTTAGCTTTATTTTCAATCAAAATTGTTTTATCAGTCGGAGAATCAATCTCGTTAACTTTTTCTGGTGCGTTAGGACGTCCTTTAAAATCAAATTCTTTTTCTACTTTTTCAAGAACTGCTTTTTTATCAAAATCACCCACAATAATTGTTGTAATGTTTTCAGGAGAATAGAATGTTTGATAGTAATTCATAATTTCATCGCGAGTTACCTGCGAAATGATTTCAGGGGTTCCTATTACATCGCGCTTATAAGGGTGTTTTTTATACATATTAAAGTTGCAGGCGTTGTAAACCTTTGTCCAATTTTGGTCTTTTCTCATTCTTATTTCTTCGATTACAACGTGGCGTTCTCTTTTATCTGAAACTTTTGTGTCGTTTAAATCAAACGGTGCGCCGATTTCTTCATCAGGCAGCACAGGATCAAGCATCATATCTGCGTGAAGTTCTATTGCAAGATATAAATCTTTATTTTCAGGACCTTTTGGCAAAGTTACATAATAGAATGTATAATCTTTCCAGGTCGCGGCGTTTACGATTGCCCCTTTAGCTTCTAAGGTTTTATCAAAATATCCTGCTTTGTGTTTATGAGTACCTTTGAACATCAAGTGTTCCAAGAAGTGTGAGATGCCGTTGTTTTTGTCATCTTCATTAATAGAACCTGTTTTTACCCAAGAACTTACGTTAACAAGTTCTCCTTCTTTGTGTGCCAGAACGATTTTGTGACCGTTTTCTCTTTCGTAAATTTCTACATCTTCTGTAAGAAACGGATATTTAACTAATGTTTTGTTCATGAATAAAACCTCAATTCTTATTAATTCTTTGTAATCATTATAACCTAAATAAATTTTTTCAGTTATAATTGTTTTATGGATATTATTAATCGTTTAAAAAATAAGGTTGTGGTTTCTGTTCAGGCAATGCCGTCGGAACCTTTGTATCTTGAAAAATGCATGGTTGCTATGATGAAGTCTGTTGTAAAAGGCGGAGCCGGCGGCTTAAGGGTTGCGGGTGCAAGAGATGTGAAAAATGCCAAGCATCTTTTCGATATTCCAATTATCGGCTTGACTAAACCTGATGTTATTCCTCCTAACTGGCAGGAAATTGTTTATATTACTCCTACACTTGATGATGTTATTGAGCTTGTGAAAGCAGGAGCTGATATTATTGCTTTTGACGGAACTATGCGTGAAAGACCTTCGGGTGCTAAACTTGAAGATTTAATAAAGTATGTGAAAATAAATAAACGGGTTTCAATGGCTGATATTTCAACTCTTGAAGAAGGTATAAACGCTGCAAAGCTTGGTGCGAATATACTTTCAACCACACTATCCGGATACACTCAGTTTTCTAAAAATCACTGTGAAGGCCCTGATTTTGAACTTCTGGAACAGCTTGTGAAAGAAACTAATCTTCCTGTTGTTCTCGAGGGTAGAATTTGGGAACCTGATGAAGTTGACAGAGCTTTTGAACTTGGCGCACATTGTGTTGTAATCGGTTCTGCTATAACAAGACCGCAGTTGATTACAAAAAGATTTGTTCAAAGAGGATAAGGTATGAAAAAAGCATTAGCAATTGATGTAGGCGGGACTAAAATTTATAACACAATAATTGATGAAAGCGGAAAAATTGTCGGAGAAATAGAAAAAAGACCTACTCCAAAAACGTTTGATGAAATTAAAACTGTTTTTAAAGAAATAATTTCAAAATACGAAGATGACGTTGATGTAATTGCTTTTGCAACATGCGGGGCGGTTAATAATGAAAATACAGGCATATTAGGTTCTACGGGTAATATTGCAAAAGAGTATCCTTCAATGGATTTTAAAAGTTTAAGCAGTAAACCTGTTTTTGTAGAAAATGATGCCAATGCAGCAGCTTGGGCTGAACACGTTATAGGTGCATCCAAAGGAATGCCTTATTCTGTTATGCTTACACTGGGAACAGGTGTAGGCGGAGGCATTATTTTAGATAATAAACTTTACAAGGGAAAAAGCGGAGCAGCAGGCGAAATGCATTTTAAGCTTCGTACAGATAATCACAGAAAATGTACTTGCGGTAGTTTTGATTGTTTTGAAGCTTATGCATCAGGTACAGGTTTAAGACTTACAGCTGTCGAGATGAGCAATAACCCTAATATTACTACTTATGACGTTATAGCAGGTAAACAAAACGGCTGTGAGCAGATGACTTCTATTTTTAACAAATGGCAGGATGATATTCTGGCAGGAATTATCGGACTTGCAAATCTTTTTGATCCCGATGTGGTTGTTCTTTCAGGTTCTATGGCAGAATTTGTTGATATTGAATATCTTGAAAAAGAAGCCAATAAACAAATAGTAACTCAGCCCTTCAAAGTAGTTAAGGCTTCTGCTGGAAATTATTCGGGAATGATTGGTGCGGCGCTTTTAGCATTGGGAGTTAAGTAATTGGGTAAATCGAAGAAAAGAATTATCCATAAAGGTAAAAATTTACAGTTTACCAACCTTACCCGTACAGAGGCTGTAAAAACGGTTGTTGAATTGTTAAATGAATGTGATAAAGAAGCATATTCTCTTATTACTCTTTTCGGTCTTTCTGCTGAAGAAATTCTTGAAGCAGGTGCAAGCTATGAAGTTGTTAAAGGCATGCAGAATCTTTTAAAATGAGGTTTTACAAATGAAACAGTGTGTTGAAAAAATTTGTTTTTGGCTAAAAAATTCGCGTATTTTTTCACTGCCTATGACGCTATTGTCCTGGCTTGTTATTTTTGTTTATGCTTTAAAGTTCAATGGTAATATAATTAACGGAATTGCGGCTTTAATAGGAATTGCTTGCGCGCATCTTGCGACAAATTTGTTTGACGATTACATTGATTACAAGAAACTGTCTGAAAATTCTCAAAAATGCAAGTGCGCATATATTAAAGAAGGATATGCAACCTTAGATGACGTTTTAAGGGTTGTTATAATTTATTGCGGTATTGCTTTTCTCACAGGAGTGTTTCTTACATACAGAGCAGGTTTTCCGGTAATTGTCCTTGCAGTTGTCGGCGGAACGCTTACTCTTTTATATGCTAAGCTTTCTCAAATAGGTTTGAGTGAAGTGGCTGTTGGTTTAGCATTCGGACCTCTTTTATTTGAAGGGGTTTATTATGTTATGACTAAAACGTTTTCTGCCGAAGTATTTTTCCTTTCGCTTGCAGTTGTTATGTTTACCATAGGATTAATGTATGTTCATACAATTCTTGATTTTGAAGGGGATATGTGTTCTCATAAATTAACATTATGCTGTCGCATAGGTGATAAAAATAAGGCTATTAACGGCGTATTTGTTGTTTACGGTCTGGCTTATCTTTTTACTGTAATACTTACATTAATGTTGAATAATTATCTGATACTGTTTACTTTTGTTTTAGCTCCGCTTATTTTTAAAATGCATAAATCATTGAAAACTTATACTTGCGGAGGTGATACAAAAGAGTTTTATTACAGACTTTTGCAGGCAAGAAATTTAATGGTTTATTTTTCTCTAATGATTACAGTATTTTTGCTATTTTGAAACATTTGTAAGAATATTGCTGGAAGTCCTTCCGCCTTTTTCTATTAATGAACAGTTAGGTGTCATCTGAATTATTCCCGGTTTTTTTTCTTCAAAAGCAAAACTGAATACATCGTATCCCCATTTGTTAGGAGGCTTTTTACCATTAACATCAATTGCGAAGACTCCTGACCAGTTGTTGTAGTTATTTGAAACTGCATCATAGGTAAACAAAATAGAACCATCGTTAAAAACGTATGCCCAATTGCTGTTAAGAATTTTGTTTTGAGTATATCCAGCGCATCCGGTAATAGATGCAGAGCCTTCATATTCTTTTAGTGTATTAACTCCTTGATATTTAGGGATACAGCCGTCATTATATGCATTGCCTTTGCAAATCTTTATAACATGCATTTCTTTTGTAATTTTTTCATAAAAATCAATACATTGTGAAAATTTTTGCTCATCAAGTGAACCTTTGCCATAAGTATAAAAACACTGTGGAAATGTGCCGTCACGTGATTCAATCATTTTCATTGCATTATACATATTTGAATAAACGCGCTTGAATTGCGCATCTATTGCTTTATTTTTATAGTTAGAAATTAATGATGGCATAGTCATTGCAGCAACAATGCCGATAATACCCAGCGTTATAAGCACCTCAGCAAGTGTAAAGCCTTTTAAAATCTTCATATCTACTCCTATTTTCTAATGGTATATTAGCTCATAATAATAAGTCTTTTGGTGAATTAATGTGATTAATTAATTCCAGTAATACACACATTATAAACATATAATCTTTATTATGCAAGAGTTTAAAAACTATAATGTTAAAATTCGTAATAGAATAAGAAAAAATCGTAAACGACTGGGGCTTTCTCAAGAACAACTTGCAGAAATTATAGATTGCAGCCGCGAACATATTGCGCGTATTGAAAACGGAAAGATTAATATCGGGCTTGAATATTTTATAAAACTTGCACAAGTGTTTAATATATCTCTGGATGAGTTAGCGGGTTATAAAAAAGACTGATTACACTATTTTTACTATTTTAATTTAAAAAAAGTTGTGTTATTCTTATCTTATAAGAAGTAAGGAGCATCAATGAAAAGCACAAATCAATCTCTAAAACCCTTAACTACAAAAATTAATGATGCAGGTAATCTGGAAATAGGCGGCTGCGATTTGATAAGCTTGGCTGAAAAATACGGAACACCTCTATATGTTTTGGATGAAGAAACAATCCGAAATATTTGTAAGGATTATAAAAATGCATTTAAATCTTATCCTAAAACAAAGATGATGTATGCATCGAAAGCTCTATGCACAATGGCTGTATCTGCTATTGCAGCAAACGAGGGCTTCGGTTTTGATGTGGTTTCTTCAGGTGAAATTTATACTGTTTATAAAGCAGGCGTGGATATGTCAAAAGTTTTATTTAACGGCAATAACAAATCTTTTGATGAACTTACTCTTGCTATTGAGCTTGGTGTCGGAAGAATTTCTGTTGATAACTTTTTTGAATTGTCACTTTTAAATGAGATTGCTAAATCACATAATAAGGTTGTTGATATTTTATTGAGGATTACTCCGGGAATTGAATGTCATACTCATGAATATATTCAGACAGGACATTTGGATTCTAAGTTCGGTTTTGATTTGACTCAGATTGATGATGCCGTTGAATTGATTTTAAATGATTATACAAACTTGAAGTTACACGGACTTCACGCTCATATAGGTTCTCAAATATTTGAAACTCTTATATACGGCGATGAAATAGAAATTCTTGTAAAAGAATTAGCTAGATTAGATGAGAAATTTAACATTAAACTTAATGAAATTAATGTCGGCGGTGGTCTTGGCGTAAAATATACAAATTCCGATGTTCCGCCTTCCACATACGAAATCGCTGATATAATTATAAAAAGACTAAAAGAATGTATTGAAAAATACGGAATTGAACCTCCAACACTCTTTTTGGAACCGGGAAGAAGCATAATTTCTACGGCGGGGGTTACTTTATATACTTTAGGAAGCTCAAAACAGGTTCCTAAAGGTAAGAAATATTTTGCAGTTGATGGCGGTATGGCTGATAATGCGCGGCCTTCTATGTACAGAGCGGAATATTTTGCA
The DNA here is from genome assembly GCA_900548405.1 of Candidatus Gastranaerophilales bacterium. Classification (GTDB taxonomy): domain Bacteria; phylum Cyanobacteriota; class Vampirovibrionia; order Gastranaerophilales; family Gastranaerophilaceae; genus Stercorousia. Next base: position 15,074 of record UNSJ01000020.1, read on the forward strand.
CAGGTAGCAAATAAACCTGATTATGAACTTGCACAAACTGTTACAATTGCAGGAAGATTTTGTGAATCTGGTGATATTTTAATTAATAATATTACTTTACCTGAACTTGAAGAAGGTGATATATTGTGCGTTTACAACACAGGAGCTTATAATTATTCTATGGCTTCCAATTATAATCGGGTACAAAAACCTGCTATGGTACTTGTAAATAATTCACAATCTGATATTATAATAAAGAGAGAGACGTTAGAAGATTTAATTTCACTTGATGTTATACCCGATAGGTTAAAAAATAAATGATAAACGAAATTCTGGCATATATTCTAAAATATATAGGTACACTGGAAATGACCTTTAATTGGTCAGATTTTATCCAGATACTGTTTCTTGCCGGTGTTTTATTGTTTCTTTATAAAAGATTTATTAAAAATACTCCTTCCGAAAAATTCGTAAAAGGGCTTTTAATTATTGTTTTTGTATGGGTTTTCAGTGAAGTTCTTTTGAGAATTGACTTGAAAATAATAGGAATGTTCTTAAAGGCTGTCGTAACACTTGTTTCGTTAAGCTTAATCGTAATTTTCCAGCCGGAATTAAGAAGATTTTTAGGATTTTTGGGGCAGGTTGATTTTATAAGCCGTGCTTTTACTTCCAACAATACAAGAAGCAAAACTCAAAAAATTGACGTTATAAAAGAATTAATCGAAAGTGTAAAATACCTTTCAAAATCTCATACAGGAGCTTTAATCGTATTCCAAAGCGACTTGAGCCACACATATACAGATGTTGGTACAAAACTAAATGCTGATTTATCAACAGAACTAATATTAACAATTTTCCACCCGAACACTCCGCTGCATGATGGTGCTGTGGTTATAAACGGTGACAAAATAATTTCAGCAGGTGTTTTGCTTCCGCTTACTGAAGATCCAAAACTCAGCTGGAAATACGGTACACGTCACAGGGCTGCTATTGGTATGACTGAAACAAGTGATGCTGCTTGCCTTGTTGTTTCGGAAGAAACAGGTGACGTTTCCATTGCGATTGACGGTTCATTAAAAAAATATGAAGACCTTGTGACTTTAAAAACTGATTTGGAAAATATTCTCGGTTACAAAAAAGAGCAAGAAGATGAATCCAAAACGATATTTAAAATTAATAATTTTATGACAATTAAGAGAAATTCAAAAAAGGAATCCGGTAAGGTTTAAGTATGCCAGAGCGAAAATTAACTAAGAGAGAAATGTTTTTTACTTTTATATCAAAGGTGTTTTTTCTAACCTTAGGTCCTTTTATTGCAGCTTTTGCTCTTGAAGTTTTTCTTGTCCCGAATAATATTATTGACGGCGGCATAGTCGGTATATCAATCATTTTAAGTTATTTAACAAAAATGAATTTAGGTCTTTTGGTCTTTATAATTAATATTCCTTTCTTTTTACTGGCATTTAACAAAATCGGTAAAAAGTTTGTAATTCAGACATTCTATGCTATCGGAATGTTGTCTTTATTTATTAATCTATTCACATCTCATCAGCATTTTGTAACTCATGATTTGCTTTTATCAACTGTTTTCGGCGGCATAATTCTCGGTACTGGGGTTGGCTTAGTCTTGAAAAATGGCGGTTCTCTTGATGGAACAGAAATTATGTCTTTGGTTTTATCTAAAAAATTCGGGTTCTCTGTTGGTGAATGGATTATGGCATTTAATATATTTATCTATGGCGCTTCAGGTTTGGTGTTTGGATGGAATAAAGCAATGTATGCGGTTTTAACTTACTTTATAGCATTCAGAGTAATTGATGTTGTTTTAGAGGGCTTAAATTCAGCTAAATCTATCAGAATAATTAGTGATAAAGCCTATGAAATCGGACAAGAACTGCTTGATAAACTTGATTTGGGCGTAACCTATCTGAAAGGTGTGGGAGCTTATTCAGGTACTGAAAAGACACTAATATACTGTGTTGTATCAAGGTTAGAAATGGCAAGAATGAAACAAATTATAAGAGAAATTGATCCTACGGCATTTATATCTGTTGTTGACGTTCACGAGGCTTATGGCGGAAGAACAAGAAAACGAATTGACAAAATTTAACATATAGACATTTATTTTAAAATATAGTATTATATTATACATAATAAGGATAAGAAGAAGATGGCAAAAAATATAGATACAGTTCCAATAGAGGTAAGCATTTTAACAGCAGATCATGATATTAAAGGTGTAGTTCATGTTTCTAAGTATACAAATACTAACAGAGAATTAACAGACCTTTTGAATGATAGAGAAAGAAGATTTTTAGCGGTTACAAATGCTGAAATTTTCCCTCGTAATTCAAATCAATCTCCAAGAAAATATAATTTCTTAGAAATTCATATGGATTATGTTTTAATGGTTCACCCTTCTTCTCAGGCTGTTTTCCAAGAGTCTGGAAAAACTCAGGAAGATATAACCCGCTTTAGAGAATTGAGATTGAAATTAAACCAGACAAAACCGTTTTAAATAAAAAAAGATACCTATTAAGGTATCTTTTTTTTATTATTTGTTTGCTTTATTTTTTGCTTCTTCTAAAAGATTTGATGAATGTTTTTGTTCGGCTTCAGCGCCCTTTACTCCTTTAAATTGAGTGTTTGAATCTTTTAGTTCATTAGCAGTGGTTTTTGGACTATAAGTGTTTTTTGTTTCTTTATGAACTTCAACAGGCTTATCATTTCTGCACATCCAGGCTTTTGTTTTATCAGCCAGCGGTGTTGCAATAAACGGAACGATTACACGTTTTGCAATAATAGTTGAAGCTGCAAGGGAGGTTAAGTAACCGAATGCAGTTACAAGACCTTTCTTGTCTGCTTCTCTGGCTTTGTGGAATTCTTTACCTGTCATACCTTTAAGTTTATCAATTTTGTTTAATTGTGCTTGTAAAGCTTTATCGGCAGATCTTGTGAAGTTTTTGCCGAATAATGAATTAAACATTTTGGCTTGTACTTTTTTATTTGAAATAGTAAAGAACATTAATAACTGCATTGCAATCATTAAGCCGCCGTTTGCAAGGTCGAGTGCTGCAACGAATTTACGTTTGTCATCAGGAATCTTTTTATTGTTTAAACTTTGTTTTACATATAAATAGCATCCTAAACCGTCTTTTAATACGATAGAACCTACACCTATTGCAGACATGAATTTTGCATTATCAATTTCGTAGTTAGGGAATGTTTTATTCTTCATCCACTTGCTTCTTGATAAACCTAAAATCGGTTCTCTGATGCATTTATCTACAATTTTAGTTCCTAAGCTTGATGTTTGTGAATTTGGTGAAATTTTTGGTACGTTCATTATTTCACCTCACTATTCTTGGTTGCTTTTTCAACCAGTTCTTTTGCTTCATTACCATGTTTTTTATTTGAAAGATTTGGGAATACCGCATCCATAAAGCGCGGATATATCCAGTTCAATAATGAGCAGGTTATAGGCAGCATTGCAAGAGCAACAACCAATGTTGATATACGTTTTACGCCTTCAATGTGTTTTTTGGTTATTGTTTTTAATTTTGATGCAACTTCTTCAGAGAATACTTTGTCAGCAAGTCTGAATTCTTTTCCTGCTTCTTTTAACTGTTTAACTTTTTGGGTAAACATTGTTTCGATTTCAGAAGCTGTTTTTCCGTCAGTAATTGCTTTTTGAACATCTTCTAAAAATTTAATGGTATCTTTGTGCTCGGTTACTCTTGAAGCAATACTTTTTTGAACTTCTGCTGCAACAGCTTCTCTTGATGTAAAGCCTTTATATTTTTCAACGTGTCCCAGCATTTTGTTAACTTTTTCAGCCATATCTGATTTGCCGGCATTCGCTAAATCTTTTGTTTCTGAAATTATATCGAGTAAATGTTTGTTTGCTTTGTTAGCTTTCAAAGCTTTGTATTTATTTTTAAGGTAGCTTTTAATATCAGAAACTTTTTCTGTATTATTTATTTTTTCAGACATTTCTTCTAAAAGCGACTTGGATTCATCATAGTGTGTACGATAGAATTCACTTCTTTCAACCCTTTTCGGAAGTTTTGTTTTGTCACATCTTTCAAGCTGTTCTTTTTCGTCCTTAATCATATCATCGACCGTTTTTCTTAAAAGGTCTTTGTATTTATTTTCATCCATTTTCTTAGGATCAGGAACGTTTCTAAAGTTATAAAAAACGGTATTTTCTTTTTTAATTCCGTTTATAAGTTCTTTATCCTGATTTTCAATAAATTCGTTAACTTTATCGGTTAACTGTTTTTTAGTCATTTCAGGATGAAGTTTTTTCATCATTTTTTCAACATAGTTTTTATCTTTAAACGGTGTCATGTTGCATTCTTCATCAAACCAGCCTGTATTTGCCATTGAATTAATGCACTTAACAAAAGGTATTGTGATAGTACCTTGAGTTGCTACTGCAAGGACTGCAGAAACCGGCTGTCTCCATGCCGAATATGTTCTTGTGTCTTCATCGGTTTTTGACAGAGGATTGTATTTGATAAATATAGGTGCTAAAAGCCCTGTACCTAAAGCGTTAATACAGATATCCTGAAGTTCGCCGATGTTACTTTTAAGTTTGTTAATGCCCCTTAACACAGGAGTATTTAAAGCGTTAATCTCTTTTTCGATTACGGATTGTGAAATATTTCCTTTAAAGCTTGTCTGATCAGGTTGTGATGAAAGCCTGTAAACAGGTTTTTGAGCCTGATATTGCGCACTTGAAATATTTAAGTTAACCTTTTCTACTTTCATTTTAATTTTCCTAAAACGATGAAACCTTCTATATATATAGAGGACTAAACATAATAAAAATTGCTAGTTATCGCCATGATTATTAAGTTTTGTGAACTTAATCACTGTCCAATTTCCTTTCTGCTCAACACGTCTGATAGAAAGGGTTTTCAGCATCTCATAGAACGTTTTGTTCTTTATATATGAGAAAACCAAAAATAAAATGGGTTCTTTGCTATAAGCAGATTCATTTCCCGCAACGGTGTTCAAGGAGTTAGGAGAATGATATGAAACGCTGTTTAACACGACCATTACTACACTTTGACCGACTTTTAAATTATCGGTAATGTCTTTTTTGAGCATGTCTTCAAAATGTTTATTATCTTTTTGCAAGAACATGTTTTTGTATAATTCTTTTCCGTCTTTATAAGCATCTTCGTAAGTGTGATTTGAAAGATACAACGGAAAATTTCCTTTATCAATAGCAACAACTTTGTAGTTTGAAAAATCAAAATATTTTTCAAATCTATTTTGAGGATAATATTCAAGAAGAATAATATCGTCTTTTTTTAATTCCATTCTGTTGAGCATATCTGTTACTATTTTATGACCTTCTGCACGTCTTATTTTAGGAGCTGAATATTGATTAAATGTCAGATAGCCCAAAGTTAAGAGGCAGTAAAATCCTATTAAAAAATTTCTTAAAACCTTGTTATCGGCTTCTGTAACGCCGTAACAAGCTAAGTATATAAGTATCGGATAAATCTCGATTGAATATTTAGTAATAAAAACAAGTTTGCCTGATATTGCGGCTATGATTAAAACCAAAACGGTTAAAGCTGCAACTGCAAACAATTCTCTGTTAAATTTATTTTTCTTTAAGGCAAGAATTATAAACCCTACTGCTATTAATGCCGGTGCAATCATGCAAAATGCAAGCTTTGGAGCATATAAAAAGTTATCAGGTGCATTTGTCAGATTTGTTAGCACAGGTGAAAAATAATCCGTAAACAAAAATCCTATTTTGGATAGTGAAAAATGCCCCCACCATTGAGAGAATGATTTTGTCGTTAGAATTTTCAAGACAAGAGGAGCCAGAAGAATTCCGCCGGCAAAAAGGCTTATCCATATAGTTATAATAACTTTTTTAAAACGATTATATAAGTTGAAACTTAAGAAAATTAAATTAAAGAAAACGAAAACAAAACCGATAGTATGTGTAAAAAGTATTAAAAAATTAAATAATGCGCATAACATAAAGTTTTTTTTATTCGGGTAATTTATGCATCGCAATGTGTACAGAAGGCACATGGCTGAAAACAAAAACAACACCGAATAAAAACGGACTTCCTGCGAGTAATAAATTAAAAATGAACTTATTGCAGTAAATCCGGCGCAGGTATAAGCTGTTTTTTTATCTTTTTCAAGTCCGACAAAGTACATTGCTATTACTGACAGAATGCCTGCGACCACTGACGTAAGTCTTAAAAGTAAATCGCTGCTGCCGAATAATGTCATGAAAAATTTTAGATATAAATAATAGAAAGGCATGTGGCACTGTGATTTTACGGCTTGAACAAAACCATCTGCAAAAGGTGTTGATGCTATCATCCAGCTTATATATTCATCGTTCCACAAACCGTCCGGCTTATTAATGAATATAAGTCTTAACACTAAACCTAAAATAATAATTCCAAATAATATAAGGTGTTTTTTCACGATTGTCAAAATCCCCTTTTGATTATATAATAAAAAGAAAAATTTTAAAAGGGGATATTAATATATGAAGTTAGTAATACAAATTCCTTGTTACAATGAGGAAAAGTCTTTACCTGTTACACTTGCTGATTTACCAAAGCATATTAACGGTGTGGATGAGATTGAAGTTTTAATAATTAATGACGGTTCAACTGATAAAACGGTTCAGACAGCAAAAGAACACGGTATAAAACATATTGTAGAAATGCCCCATAACTGCGGACTTGCAAAAGCGTTTGTTGCCGGAATTAACTCATCTCTTGCATTGGGCGCGGATATTATTGTAAATACCGATGCAGATAACCAGTATTGTGCTTCTGATATTGAAAAACTTATTCAGCCGATATTAAACAGCGAAGCTGATATTGTTATAGGCTCAAGACCTGTTTCACAAATAGAACATTTTTCTCCTTTGAAAAAACTTCTTCAAAAGCTGGGTTCTTGTGTGATGAGAATGGTAAGTTCTACTTCTGTTGAGGATGCGCCTAGCGGCTTCAGAGCTTTTTCAAGAAATGCCGCTTTGCAGTTAAATGTTTTCGATAATTATACTTATACACTCGAAACAATAATACAGGCACGCGCTAAAGGGTTGCAGCTGGTTTGCGTTCCCATCAGTGTAAATCCCGACTTAAGAGAATCAAAACTTGTAAAAAATATGTTTGATTATATAAGACGTTCTGTTTTTACTATGCTAAGAATGTTTATTATTTATCGTCCGTTTAGGTTTTTTTCTATTCTTGCGGGATTATTTCTGTTTATCGGTATGCTTATCGGAGCAAGGTTCCTCTGGTATTATATGGGCGGAAACGGCACCGGACATATCCAATCGTTAATTTTATCTGCAATATTAATTATTACGGGTGTTCAAGTCGGGGTTATCGGTGTACTTTCAGAACTCCTTGCTATTAACAGAAAACTGCTTGAGGACATACAAAGACGTCTGAAACTTCAAGACTTGAAAAAAAAATAGGAAGTAATAAAATAGTACATAATAATTAAAAAATAGGATATTTTAATATATGATAAAAATTGAATTTGCGCCCAGAGTAAAAGAATTTTTTACTTCAACACAGTCTTTAAAAGCTATTGCTTTTTTTGCTTTTACAATTCTTATGACTGCGATAATAGCTTCTCAAAACTTTTTTTTTCAGAACATAATTGAAAACGGTATGAGCAAACGTGATATTATTGCTCAAAAAACTTTAACCGTTGAAGATGTAAAACGAACAGAACAGCACAGAAAAGAAGTTGCTCAAAAAATAGAGCCTGTTTTGGCTCCGGCTGAAGATGATTTTATTAAAAATAACTTGCAAACACTTCAGTCTTCAGTAATTCAGATTAGAAAAAAAGATGTTGATGAAGATATTAAAAAAGAAGAAATAAGTATTTTATTTGACCTTTCTGATAATGCAAAAAAGGATTTCATTATAAACTTTCTGTTAAAAGCTGATAATAACAGTATTCATGAAGTTTTTGACAAGTCTACGCTTACGCTTTCAAATATTTTACGCAAAGGCATAACCGAAAAGGATTATGAAAAAGATAATATTGATAAAATTATAGTTAATAACCTGGTTGCAAATGTTTCTAAACGTCAGGTTTCTGTTATAAAAGCTATTTTGGAACAGGTTATTGTGCCAAATTTGGTTGTAGATGAGTTTGCGACCGAGATAGCAAGAAAAAATGCGCAAAATTCGGTTAAGCCTTATGAAGTTGTTTTTCAGAAGGGCGATAAAATTTTATTTGAAGGAGAACCTGTAACGCGATTGAAGCGTGATGCTTTAAGACAAGCAGGGTACAATGTTTATGAGCTTAACTGGCAGGGACTAATTGCAATATATATAATTGTATTTATCGGTACAGTTCTATTCTTGAGTTATATGAAATTCTTTGAAAAAGATTATTTAGCACCGAGATATATGGCAATATCTTCAGTTTTGGCACTGCTTCTGGCTTTTACAGCGGTAATTCTGCCTACGGGATTTTCACCTTATATCCTTCCTATTCCTGCGTTTTTAATAATTATGTCTATATTTACAACGCCAAGAGTAGCATTTGTAGCTTCTGTTGTCCTGCTTTCTATTATGTCTGTCGGATTTCAATATAATGTTCAGTACCTTGTAGCATTCATTCTTGTAAGTTTGATTGCGGTTATTATGATTAACCAAATTAAATACGCAAACCGTTTTGATTTGATTAAAACAGGCTTTAACATTGGTATTGCCGGCTTAATTATTGTGTTAAGTATTTATATTTTAGAAAAATGTTTAATTGATGTCGAAAATATTTTAATGATTAAAAATGGTGCGTTTATTTTTATTAACGGTATTTTAAGTTCTATTATTGCTCTTGGTTCTTTGCCGTTGTTTGAAAGCACATTTAAAATTATTACTCCTTACGGTTTGGCTGAATTAGGTGATCATAACCAAAAACTTCTTAAAAGACTTCAAATGGATGCTCCGGGAACTTATCACCACAGCTTAATGGTTTCAAATTTATGTGAGGCCGCTGCGGAAGCAATCGGTGCAGATCCTATTTTAGCAAGAGTAGGAGCTCTTTATCATGATATCGGTAAACTTAAAAGACCTTTATTCTTTGTTGAAAATCAATCGTATTTTCTGATTGAAAACCCTCATAACAAATTTACGCCGAGAATAAGCAAAATGATTATTACAGCGCACCCTAAAGATGGTATTGAAATTGCTAAAGAATACGGTTTGCCGCCTGTTATTCAAAACTTTATTCTGCAGCATCACGGTGAAGGTTTGGCAAGCTATTTCTATAATCAGGCTGTGAAAGAAGAAGGTTTGGAAAACGTTAAAGAAGAACAATTTAGATATACAGGTCCTAAGCCAAACACCAAAGAAACTGCTATTTTGATGATTGCAGATGCCGTTGAATCAGCTGTCCGTTCTTTGAAAAATCCGACTCCGGAAGAAATTGAAGCAATGATTGATAAAATTATTGTTGAAAGATTAAATGATGCGCAGCTTTCTGACAGCCCGCTTACCTTAAAAGATATTAAAACAATAGCATCAACCTTCTCAAGGATTTTAAGAGGTATGCAGCATAACAGAATTAAATATCAGGAAAATCTTGCAGAAGAACTACAAAAGGCAAAGATTAATATGCCTGCAAAACTTTTGGATGAAGATTTGGAAAATAAAATAAAACAGCTTGAAGGTGAAAAAGCGCAAAAAGAGGAGCCTTCTGACGAGGATAAAAATGACAGCCAATAATATTCCTGCAAATGTGAAAAAAAATATCTTCAGTGAAAATATATATCCGGATTGGGAAATTGATGAGAAATTTTTTATTGATATTGCAAAGAAAATTTTGAAATTCTATCTTAATCAGCCTGAAGTTACTGAAAATTGCTGCTTGAACGGATTTGATTTCGATACTGTGTCATTTGATTTTCTTTACTGTGACAGTGTAAAAACGCATGAAATTAACAGAGAATACAGAAATAAAGATTATCCGGCTGATATCATAACATTTGCAATTTTTGCAGATAGTGACGAAAAATTTATTTTTGACGGTGAAATTAATCTTGGTGAAGTTATCATAGCTTTAGATAAAGTTATTGAAGAAGCTGAAAAAAAAGGTGTTACAAAAGAATACGAATTATCATTTTTAATTAGTCATGGTATTTTGCATCTTTTAGGATTTGACCACCAGACAGAAGATGATTATAATTTTATTATGGAATTACAGAATAAAGCATTAGGATTTGTGTATGACAAAATTTAAACAGCAAGGGTTTAACAGTACTTTTAAAAATGCAAGAAAAGGTATGCGCCTTGTTTTAAAGTCAGAAGTCAATATACGTGTTCACTTTTGTGTAGCTATGGCTGTTTTGGCTTTGGCTGTGGTTTTAAATTTTAGTATTGAAAGAATTTGTATACTCTTGCTGACAATTTCATTTGTTATATGCACAGAAATGCTCAATTCTGCAATAGAATTTTCTCTGGATGCTGTTTTTCATAATAAATATTCAAGACTTGTCGGAATGGCAAAAGATATTTCTGCGGGTGCTGTTATGTTTGCAACAGTTGTTGCTATTGTGATAGGCGTTTTATTATTTGGCTCTGCTATATTGAATATGTTTTAAAAATACGTTATAATAATAAAAGAAAGACGAAAGGAGCAATTATGAGAAGATTAAGTAAAAAAGCTGCTACGTTAGTTGGAGAAACTTTAACAAAGCTCCAATATGACGTGTCAAGTGGCTATGCTTGCGGGGGTGGGGCAGACTTTTAAGCTCCGTTCGTGTATTTTTAGAGGGTTGTAATGAGAATAAAACCTGTTATAATAGTGATATATCGCATCACAATTATAATGGAGTTATTATGAAAAGCATGAGAGCGTTTACTCTTGCTGAGGTATTAGTCACACTTGGTATAATAGGTGTTGTTTCTGCAATGACAGTACCTTCATTGATGCAGAACTATCAAAGACAGTCTTATGTAACACAGTTACATAAGGTTTATAATGAGCTTTCTCAGTCTTTGCTTTCTTATGTTAATGAAAAAAATGCTATTAATTTGGTAGAGGCAGGTATAACAAGTCAAGGAGCAGTTAATACATTTATTACGTCTAAATTTAAAATTGTGCAAACATGTTCAGGTAAAATTACACCTTGTTTCCCTGAATTAACCGGTTATAAAAAAATGAACGCTACTGCTTTGACAGATGGTGCATTTACTTCTGCAGCGCTCTGATTTTTATGTCAGAGCTTTTGTTTTTCTTTATGCGTTTTTGGTTTTGGGGCGAGTATTAATTGTTGCTTAAAACTAATCTGAAAGTGGCAAGATTTTTGATAGACAACATAGCATGTTTATTATGCTGACTTTCAGAGATGTTAAAAATTCTAATTATACGTTGAATTTCTTCCAAGTCTTTTCTTGATTCAATCTTATAAACATTATTAATTGGATCTGTAACCACAGACATTAAAGTATTTAATTCCTGTTCTTTCATAAAATCTTATCCTCTTTCCTGTATATTTATATAAAGGATTTTTTTATTTAGGAATTGCTTTTTAGGGGTAACGTGAGTTTACAATTGTTAACAATTAATGAGATAAATTTTCCTTAGCCCGCTTCCATAATATATCATATTCCCTGAAATCGTATTCTTCTAACGGTTTTTCTGCTAATTCTTCCATTTTTCTAAACCTGGAAATAAATTTTTTGTTTGCCTTTAAAAGAGCTTGCTCAGCATCTATTTTGTTCCATCTTGCAAGATTTACAACTGCAAACAGTATATCTCCCATTTCTTCTTCCATATGCTCTTTGTCCTGTTCCTGCACAGCTTCTTTAAATTCTTCAAATTCAGAGAAGATGCATTCATAAAGAGATTGTTCGTTTGGCCATTCAAAGCCTGTTTTAACAGCTTTTTTGCTTATTTTTTGTGCACTCATTAATGCAGATTGAGATTTGGAAATTCCGTCCATTGCGGACTTTCTGTGCGGTTTTTCTTCTTTTTTAAGCTTATCCCAGTTATCAATAATTTCTTGGGTAGAATTTATTTTTGTATTACCGAAAACATGAGGATGACGATGTATAAGTTTCTCATTTAAACCTTTTGCAACATCGTCAAGGTTAAAATCACCTTCATCATCGGCAATTTGAGCATGCAGCAGTACCTGCAAAAGCACATCTCCGAGTTCTTCTTTTAAGTGCTTGTTATCACCGGAATCCATAGCATCAACAGCCTCATAAGCTTCTTCAAGCATATTGGGGCGCAATGTTTTATGAGTTTGCGCTCTGTCCCACTCACAGCCTTCTGGTGAGCGTAATATGCGTATAGTTTCTATTAATTTATCTAAATTTTCATATCCCATAATTAAATTTTCCTTTATGTATATATTTGCTGTATAAAAAAGGCATCTTTTATTGCTTAATTTTACAACTAAAGTATAAGAAATTCAAACAAGAATACATCAAAAGGTTGAGCCAATATGATATTCCTGATGATATTCTAATTATGTCAATATAAGAATTATATGAAAGGATATTACTATGGCAAATTTATCTATTCCTGCAATTCGTGAACGATTGTTTAATACAAGCAAGCACGAATCTGCAACATCAAGAAATTCATCTAATCCGTTTGCACAAACATCTTTTAAAGGAAATGTTTTAACTGCTGACGTATTTGAATCATCTTCAGCAAAAGCTGATCAACCAAGCTTTACAGGAAAACTAAAAGCAAGTGCATTAGTAGGATCTATTTCAGGAATCGGTGAAAAATTCCATAACATGATTGAATCTGCTATCGCATTTGGCAACAGATTTAAAGAAGGTATTGTTAACAGATGGAACAAACTGAACAGTATTGAAGTTTCTTTTGCTCCTGCTAAAGAAAAAGCTGTTTCTATGTTTAACTCTGTAAAAGAAACTTTAGGAACATCTGTTACAGACTTGATTTCGTCAGGTGTTACATCTAAATCAGTTGCTAAAATGGAAGATATGACAGCTGCAAGACAGCTTATGACAGACAGTGTAGCTGCTTGGGAAGCTGCAATGGTATAGGGAGGACTTGATAAATGGTAGATAAAAAAATAATTAAAGATGTAACTAATATTATTGAAGGTTTGGGTATTAACGAAAATCCCGAAACAATATCAATTCTTGAAGATGTAGGTACAAATTCAAAAGTTGATGCAATAAGAGAAATGACTTCTCGTGCTTTGGTTAAGAAAAATATGCATGATTCATTGAAAGTTGTTATTTCAAACAAAGGTAAAGGTATCAACGATATGTCAACAGTTGTTGCTATGAGCACAATCAATGAATTATTGTCATTAGAAGATAAATCAGAAGCTATGAAAGTATTGGAAAATACTGTTGAAATGCATTCTGATGAAGAAGTCAGAGACAACGCGCGTTCAGTGAAAGCATTAATGGCACTGTCTTAATAAAACGCGGCAAAAAATATATTAAATTTGCCAGATTTTTATATATAACAAAAAACGCTTTTTTATAAAGCGTTTTTTGGCTTATTAATCCATAAAAAAGAGCCTTAAACAAAAAGGCTCTTTTCATATGCTAGTTATATGTAAATCCATCTGCTTTAAAACGGTCTATAACTTCTTGAAGCTGTTCATCAGAACATACGAATGATAATCTGAAGAAGCCCTCTCCATAATTTCCGAAAGCATTACCCGGAACAAGTACAACACCTGATTTTTCAAGTACATCTTCGCAGAATTTAAATGCTGATGTGTATCTTTTAGGTATAGGAAGCCATAAGTAGAATGTTGTGTGTGGAACAGTTTCTTCTGAAATAGGCCAGCCTAATTCTTTAAATCCTTTTACCATAATGGCTTGTTTTCTTGCATAACCTTTATTTCCTTCTTCAATGTATTTGTCGCCTTCTTCTGAATTTAATATTTCAGCACAGGCTTTTTGAAGCGCTTTAAATATACCGTTATCAATTGTAGATTTACCTTTGCCGAAACGCTGAACAACTTCTTTGTTTCCGCATATCCAGCCTAATCTCCAGCCTGTTACTGCGTATGGTTTAGAAAAACTGTAAAACTCAACACCGATATCTTTTGCGCCTTCAAGTTCAAAAATACTGAACGGTTTTTCTTTTTCGTCAAAATATAAATCGCAATATGCAGCATCAGAAGCAAGCAAAATGTCATGTTTTTTACAAAAATCGATTACTGATTGGATATATTCTTTTGTTGTTGATATTCCCATAGGGTTGTTAGGATAGTTAATAAATAAAGCCTTAATATTTTCCGGTTTATAACCGTCTTTGATTATCTGTTCATAAATTGCTTCAACATCAGGTTTATAATCATTTTCAGCTGTCAAAGGCATTGGATAAGCTTTTGCCCCTGAACATTGAATAAATTGTAAATAAGATGCATAGCAAGGATCAGGAACCATAATAACGTCTTTTTCAAGTTCTTTTTCTCTTGGAGTTGTAATAAATCTTACTAAATTTGCTATACCTTCTTTAGAACCGACTAATGAAAAAATTTCTGTTTCTGGATCAAGTTCTACCCCGAAACGATTTTTCATTCTTTTTGCAATAGCATTTCTAAAGTATGGTTCACCCTTAGGGGTAGAATACATGTTAATACCGTCTTCATCTAAAATCTCTTTAAGCCTGTCCATAAGAGCTTTTGGAGGGTTTGCAGTCGGTGCACCCATAGAAAGTGATATAGGTGCTCTGTTTTTTGCAATTAATTCAGGCTTTAACTTTGCAGTTGCCTCTTTTAATCTAAACATGATGTAAGTATCAAGAGTCATAACCTCTTTGTTAAACAATTTTTCAATATTCATAATATCTTCCTTTTTATTCTAATCTAATTTTCCGCAATAATTTTCATTGGACCGTCAAGTGAAGCCGTAACAAACTGCTTGGTGTATTCATTGTTTTGTTCAAGCATTTCCTGAGGAGTTCCTTCAAATACAATTTTTCCGTTGTACAGCATAATAACCCTATTTGCCGTTCGTTGAATTGTAGACATTTGGTGGGTTACGACAATAGATGCAGCATTGGTTTCATCTTTTAATCTCACAATATAATCTTCAATCAGCGTTGATGAAATCGGGTCAAGACCTGAGGTCGGTTCATCGTATAATATTGAATTTGGTTCAGTCACAATAGCACGAGCAAAGCTTACGCGTTTTTGCATACCGCCTGATAGTTCTGAGGGGAATTTGTTTTCAATTCCTTTTAAACCGACAAGTTCAAGTTTTTCCGCAACAATATTTTTTATTTCTTCTTCAGTATATTTATTTCTTAAATCTTTCCTTTCTCTTAATGCAAACGCAATATTATCAGCAACATCGAGAGAATCAAACAATGCTGAGTATTGGAATACCATTGCGATATCGCCTTTTGAGGTTATAATTTCTCCGCTGTCAGGAGTAATAAGTCCGCATATAAGTTTAAGTATCGTACTTTTACCTGAACCGGAAAAACCTACTATAGCTAAAGTCTCTCCGTTTTCAACCTTAAATGAAACGTCATCAATAACCCGTTTATCATCAAATGTTTTTATTAAATTTTTAACTTCAATACTCATGTTATTTATTTTACCTCTTTAAAAGAAAAATGCTATGGCAAAAATCATATCCCATATAACAATTGCAACAAATGACCACACAACGGCTTTATTTGTAGCCTCACCTACACCTTTAGCACCGCCTTTTGCATAATAACCGCAGGAACAACTGATAAGTGCGATTGTTCCGCCGAAAAACAGTGCTTTTAATAAAGCGACACCTAAATCTTTCATATAAATGCCAAGCCATGCCGAATCAAAATAAGCTCTGTATCCGAGCCCTGCTGATAAATCAGCTGTAATCGCGCCTGCTATCACCCCGACCGCTGAAGCAATAACAACAACAGGAGGCATCATTAGTAATCCAGAGAGAACTCGTGGAACAAATAAATATCTTATAGGGTTTACCTTTAAAACTTCAACAGCATCTATCTGCTCTGTTACGCGCATTGTAGCAATTTCAGAAGCCAGTGAAGAACCTATCATGGAAATTATTGCAAAGCCCGACATAATGACACCAACTTCTCTTACAATAAGCATTGTCATTAAAAGTCCGACAAAGTTCCCGCCTCCCTGCTTAACCATTTCAAGAGCAACCTGTGAGGCTACAATAATTGATGTCATACCAACAATGGAAAGTGTTATCGGAAGTGAAGTTATCCCAAATCTGTAACATTGATACATAACTTCTTTAAAATGGAATTCGCCTTTAAGAATATATTTAAGAGTTGCAAGTCCGTTAAGCGTAATTTTACCTAACGTATCCAAAAAATCCGCGAATTGAACAAATATTCCTGAAAATATTTTATAAGTAGCTGATTGCTTATAATATTTTTGTAGAATTCCCATTCCATAATTATACAAAAAATCTTATTTTAATGCAATTTTTTGTTGAAAAGTTTCAACAAAACTGTTATAATAATAAATAAGCCAGCGCATCCGCTGAAGCAAATATTATAAATAAACGAAAGGAGCAACCAGCGTAGCCGCTGGACCCGCGACATTGGGTTATGCATAAATATTACAAATAAATGAAAGGAGCAAAATTATGAAAAGATTTGATTTATTCGGGGGGGGGGCACTCTAAAAGCTCCTGCGTTTACTCTCGCCGAAGGTGCTACGCACGTTGTCATGTTGAACAGTCAACGCCGTTTCGGATTTACTCTTGCTGAAGTATTGGTCACACTCGGTATTATTGGTGTTGTTTCTGCAATGACAGTCCCGTCTTTGATGCAGAATTATCAAAGACAATCTTATGTTACACAGCTGCATAAGTTTTACAATGAGCTTTCTCAAGCATTATTGAGATATCAGACTGATAAAAATGCTGTTAATTTGACCGAAGCAGGGTTATCTTCTAATGCAGCTTTAAAAACTTTTATGAATAATTATTTTAAAGTTGTGCAATCTTGTGATACTGCCGCAGCGCCATGTTTTGCAGCTTCTTATCGTCGTCTTGACGGAGTTGGGATGGGAGAAATTAATTCTGCGGAAAGTTATGTAATTGCAAGCGGCGCAGCAATCAGACCGCTTTATTCAAAATCTAATCAAAAAATCGTGAACTTTCTTGTAGATATAAATGGTCAAAAAGGTCCTAATATTTGGGGCAGAGATATTTTTGTTATCGCTGCTTATAATAATGGTTTACTGGACAGCTGGGCAGAAGATGTTGTTTCTGCGCCATTGACAAAAGAAGAAAGAGAAGCTGCTCCTGATACCTGGAAGGCTTTTGCGGATATTTTAAACGACAACTGGGAGATGACTTATTAATAAATTGATTAAGAGTTCAATTTATGGTATTCTTACCGTATGATTGAACTCTTAATTTTATACGTTTTATTAAAAAAAGATTTGACAATGTATGCTGTGCAAAAGCATATTGAAGATAATTTTGCTCCGTATACAAAGCCGAGTTTTGGTGCATTAAAGCCTGCTCTGAGACGTTTAGAAACAAAAGAATGCATAAGCTCAAGAAAGATGATGTCTGACGGAGGCAAACTTTCTGTATTTTATTCTTTAACCAAAAAAGGAAAAGAAGAATTGAAGCGCCTGTTGCTTGAAGATTTGAGTGATAACCCTCTGCAATTTTTGTCCAATGCAAGAGTGAAACTTTCTTGCGCTGATGTTTTAGATGCAGATGAAAAGAAAAGATTATTTTTTAGTATAAAATCTCTTGCTATGCAGTTTAAATGCGATGCTCAAAATATTTTGGGTGATGAATATAATCATACGAATTTTTATCAAAAAATTATTCTTGATAATGCTGTTTGTGAGTTCTCAAATTTTATTACGATAGTTGAAGGATTGGAAAAAGATAATGCCGGCAAAAGTTAGTGAAGTCTTAAAAGGTTCTATTGCTGAAGAACTCGAAATTCAGCCGGGTGATGAAATATTATCAATTGATGATACTCAAATGCTTGATATGATTGATTATAATTTCATGTGTAAGTCTGATTTTCTTACAATTGAAGTTAAAAAAACTGACGGTGAAATAGAAGTTATTGAGATTGAGAAGGATTTTGATGAAGATTTGGGAATTGTCTTTGAAAGCGCAGTATTTGACAGGGTTAAACCTTGTTTGAACAAATGTATATTCTGCTTTGTTGACCAGCAGCCTAAGGGTTTGAGAGAAACTTTATATGTAAAAGATGATGATTACAGGTTATCTTATCTTCAAGGTACTTACATAACACTGACAAATTTGAAAGAGGAAGACAAGGAACGTATCAAACGTATGCATTTAGGACCTTTTTATGTGTCTGTACATACGACAAATCCTGATTTGCGTGTGAAAATGCTTAGAAATCCTAATGCAGGCAAGGCTTTGGATAACTTAAAATGGTTCAGAAAAAATAAAATACCATTTCATGCGCAAATTGTATTATGTCCCGGGTATAATGACGGAGCTGAACTTGAAAGAACTCTGTCTGATTTGTCTGAACTTAAAAATACAGTGTTATCGGTAGCAATCGTTCCTGTTGGAATTACGCAATTCAGAAAAGAGGGATTACAACAGGTTGATAAAAAATGTGCTGTTGAAACTCTTGATATTGCTTCTAAATATAAAAAAGTATGCTGTTCTGATGAGTTTTTCCTGCTTGCTGAACGAGAAATTCCGCCGACAAAGTATTACGGAAACTTTTGCCAGCTTGAAGACGGCGTAGGTGCTTTAAGAATGCTTCTTGATGATTTTAAATCCAGTGCTTTGCCTAAATCAATTAAGAAGCATTTGAAAATGTCTTTTGCCGCATCTTACGCAGCTAAATATGCAATCGAGAAAATCGCAAAGGATTTAAATAAGATAAAAAATCTTACAGTGACAGTTAATCCGGTTAAATCGAATTACTGGGGACAGGATATTACGGTTGCAGGTTTGATTACTACTGATGATTTAATTAATACAGTAAAAGATTTGGATACGGATATGGTAATTATTCCGACTGTCATGCTTAAGCCTTATTCTGAGGACTTTTTAGACGGGAAAACTCTTACTTATGTTAAAGAGCAGACTGGAAAAGATTTTTTTGTGGTAAAAGATATTTATTCGATGAAAGAAATTGTTGATTATCTTTGGAGTAAGGCATAATTCAGCTTGAAAAGTTTCAACAAAACAGTTATAATAATAAAAGAAAAACGAAAGTAGCAACCAGCGTAGCCGTTGGACCGACAACATCGGGTTATATATAAATATTATAAACAAACGAAAGGAGCAATTTATGAGAAAGTTTAGTAAAGAAGCTGCTACGTTAGTTGGAGAAACATTGACAGAGCTCCAATGTGACGGGTCAAGCAGCTATGCTTGCGGGGGGGGGGCACTCTAAAAGCTCCTGCATTTACTCTTGCCGAAGGTGCTACGCACGTTGCCATGTTGAACAGTCAACGCCGTTTCGGATTTACTCTTGCTGAAGTATTGGTCACACTCGGTATTATTGGTGTTGTTTCTGCAATGACAGTCCCGTCTTTGATGCAGAATTACCAAAGACAATCTTATGTAACACAGCTGCATAAGGTTTATAACGAGCTTTCCCAAGCTCTTGTCCGCTATCAGACTGATAAAAATGCTGTAAATTTAAGAGAAGCCGGACTAAATAATCATGATGCATTATCTGACTTTGTAAAAAGTACATTTAAAGTTGTAAAAGAATGTGAAACAATGCAAAATTGCTTTGCTGATGAATATAAAACATTAGCAGGTACATAAGCAGAAGCTTATTATTTAAGAGAATATAATTCTTATATTTTAGCAAGCGGAGCAGCACTAAGACCTTTATATTCTCCTTCCAGTAGTAAATTGATAAATGTTCTCGAATGGCTGTCAGAAAGGAACAACTCTTTATGGATGCTTCGGTAAAATCCTAAATGATAACTGGCAGATGACATATTAAAAAAGGCTCCTTTTGGAGCCTTTTTTAGTACCTTTCCAAATATTTGTCGATTTCCCACTGAGAAACGTATGTTCTGAATGAGTCCCATTCTTTCTTCTTAGAGGACATAAATTCGTTGAAAATATGATCACCTAATGCAGCTCTGGATACAAGTGATTTATCAAAATAATCCAAAGCTTCTGCCAAGCTTCCCGGGAGCGAATCAATTCTTTGTTTTTTACGTTCTTTAGTAGTTAATTTGTATATATTGCTTTCAACAGGAGCAGGCGGATCAATTTTATTTCTTACCCCGTCTAAACAAGCTTCTAATATTGCTGCAAATGCTAAATAAGGATTACATGCAGGATCAGGAGATCGAAGTTCAACACGAGTGGCATTTCCGCGTTTTGCAGGAACTCTTAATAATGCACTTCTGTTAGCCAGTGACCAAGCCAAATAAACAGGCGCTTCATAACCCGGTACAAGGCGTTTAAAACTGTTTACAGTAGGGTTTAACACTGCCGTAATGCTTTTAACGTGTTTTAACATACCGCCGATTGAATATTTTGCAACATCTGAAAGCTGATATTCTGCGTTTTCATCATAAAAAGCGTTTTTACCGTCTTTAAATAAAGATACATTACAGTGCATACCGGAACCGTTAATTCCATAAATAGGTTTAGGCATAAATGTTGCATGTAAGTTATGTCTTGCAGCAATAGCTTTAACAGCAATTTTGAATGTTGCAACGTTATCTGCTGCGCTTAAAATATCTGTGTATCTGAAATCAACTTCGTGCTGTCCGTCTGCTACTTCGTGGTGAGATGCTTCAATGTCAAATCCCATTTCCTGCAAAGTTAAAACTATATCTGAACGAACATCTTCTCCCAAGTCTTCAGGACCCACATCATAGTATCCTGCACTGTCTTGTGTAGTAGTTGTTACATTACCGTCTTTATCTTTAGAGAATAAGAAAAATTCGGCTTCAGGACCTATGTTCATAGAAAATCCCATTTTTTCAGCTTCTTTCATAACTCTTTTTAAATTGCATCTCGGACATCCCTCAAAAGGAGTTCCGTCAGCATTGTAAATATCGCATATCAGTCTTGCTGAGTTTATTCCGTCCTTGCCTCTCCAAGGTAAAAGCTGGAACGAGTTTTTATCAGGGTGGAAAAACATATCGGAAGTTTCAATGCTTCTAAAGCCTTTAATAGAAGATCCGTCAAGCATAATTTCATTATTTAATATTTTTTCAATATGTTGAGAAGGAATTGTCATATTTTTTACTTGTCCGTTTATGTCAACGAACTGTAATTTGATAAATTTGATATTATAGTCTTTAATAAAGCCTTTAATATCTTCTTCACTAAATTGTTTGTTGTCTAATCTCGTGTGTGCAAATTCTTTCATGTAGACCTCTTTCCTTCTAACTATTTGTTTGTTCTGAAATAATCAAAACCTCTAATGTATTTTATTAGAATACTTTTTTCAAAAAAGGTCAATAGTTTTTATATTAAGATTAAATAAAGACGGGCAAAACGAATACTTAACAAATAGTAAATGTTTTTCTAAA
>UNSJ01000021.1 GCA_900548405.1 Candidatus Gastranaerophilales bacterium
TACCCACATCGTTACAAAAGTTAATACTTGATTTTTTGAACTGACTGGTTTAGAATAATATTTGTAGGAGACATGTAGTAGGAGTTAGGAATGTTAGTTTCTTCCATTGCCCGCTTTAATGCACTAAACACGATGAATAACGCAGCTTTTGCATCTATGCAGACATCTAATTCAATGATAAATGCTGTAAATAATTCACATACATTCGGCGGTGAGCACGATTTAAGTATGCTCAATAAAATGGATAAATCTCTAAGCCTTGATTTGGCTGCTAACAAACTTTTATATAAAATGGCATCCTTGCAAGAAAAACTATCAACTAAGCACCAAGATTCAAAATCAAATAAATCTTTAAATTATTTAGCTTAATTGTTTTCTTTAAATAATTCTCTAACAAGTACTGAACAAGCAGCAGGTATAACTGCAACAAATAACAGCACATTTGTTATTCCGAATTTTTCTGCTATAAATCCCAAAAGCGACATTGCAATTGCAACAATTCCCCAAGAAAATCCGTTTATAAAACCGGAGATAATGCTTTTGTATTCGGGTAAAACATTTTGAGCCATAAGCATTGTTACGGGAGTAGCCATCATAGTTATAAAGCCCATTACAACAAATACCGCAAGAGAAATTGTAGGGTGTGTTCTGTAAGTCATAATAAACAAAAGCATTAACGGAAGCGTTGATATCATTGATATATAAAATACATTTGCAGCACCGATACGTTTCTCAATACTGCTGCTGATTAAAGAGCCAATGCCACCTGCAAAAATAAACAGGAACAATGCCATTCCAATATAAAAAGGTTTATACCCCATATTCTTCCACAAGAAAGGAAGAAGAATGAAGCAGGATGACATAATCATCGTCTTTAACATAGCAATTATATTTAAAATATTTAATTTACGGTTTGTCAAAATCCTGTTAAAAGCAGTCTTGAAATTAATATGTTCAAGAACAGGCTCTGTTACGGACAATTTTGGAACAAATTTAAACATCAGTAAAGCCCAAATTATACCTAATATAGTCATTAGAGGCATTTTAGGCATTCCCAAAAACTGGGTAATTGCAGATGAAATTACAGGTCCGCAGGAATATCCGAGGGTACCCATAGCTATGAACAATGCCATTGCTTTTCCGGCATCAAGATTTTTAGCAAAGCGTGATGCAAATCCTAATGCCTGAGGATGAAAAAGACTTGAACCTATACTTCCTATAATGATAAAAAACACCAGACTGTATGGGTTGTGAGCCAGTGTTGATATTGGAATAAAAATAGAGGATAAAATAAGCCCCCAAAATATCATTGATCTTTTGGAAATATTATCCGCGAAAAATCCGAACAAAGGCTGCAAAAGTGATGAAAATATGTGTGATATTGTCAAAACTATTGTTGCAATAGCCATAGACATACCGATTTTCGCAGCAATAAACGGCATAATAGGATTTAAAACACCTGTATAAATATCATTTATAAAGTGTGCTCCTGAAAGCCAGGCAATTGCTTTTTTATTTTGGGGTAAGTTATTTTCCATAAGACAATTTAAAGATAAAAAAATTAAAAAATCAATTGTTTAAGAGTTTTATTTTTCCCTGATAAACAAAATTGTCATAAATATTGAAGCAAATAAAATTATCCCGACTGATGTAAGCTGTGCAACAGGAAAGCCGTGAATATTAAGCGCACTGTCTATTCTTATATGTTCAACATAAATTCTTGCAAAAGAGTAAAGAATTAAATAAATACAAGCCACAACTCCCGGTTTATTAATAAATCTTTTAAAAATCAGAAGAAGTATTATAAATATCGCAAAATCCAGGATGCTTTCATACAAAAAAGCAGGGTGAAAATATTCGTAATTAATAAATTCAGGAGGTCTTTTGGATACAGGAATATATAATTTCCATAGTACATCCGTAGGCAACCCGAATGCTTCCGAGTTAAAAAAGTTTCCCCATCTTCCGATACTTTGAGCAAGCGCTGTCCCACACATAAAGACATCAAAAAGCTTCAAAAAAGACATTTTATATATTTTGGCAAACATAAACAATGATAATACCCCTAAAATTATCATTCCGTGTATAGAAAGCCCTCCCTGCCTAACATAAAAAATCTCTAAAGGATGGGAAATGTAATAAGAGTAGTTCACAAGACAGTAATATAATCTCGCGCCGACAATGCCTATAATTATAATATAAGGGGAAAAATCAATAATTTTTTCAGCATTATTTTCAGTATTGTAGAATTTTTTATAAATATAATATGCAGCATAAATTCCAGCAAATATTGCTAATGCCAGAGTAATTCCGTAAAAATAAACTGGAAAACCAAATATATTAAATGCAATTTCTGCAGGTGATTTAAACATAACAACTCTTATTTAACTGTATATTCAGCAAGAAGCATTTGAAGTTCTTTAACTTTATTTTCCACATATGTTTTATCGTCTGAAGTCGGATTTTTATCCTGGTATATCATATAATCAGATATTGCATTGTTTAATAAAGTTGTAAGCATTTTTTTATCATTTTCAGATAATTCTTTCTTATCGGAAATATCTTCCTCGTCAGATTCTTCTGCTTTAGTGAAAGAATCATCATCATTAACTTTAACTTCGCCTGCAATAATATCCTTTGCAAGGTTTTCTTCACAAACTGCAAGCGAATAATATGCATCAGGGAAATTAGGGTTTAACTTTATAGCATCATTATATGTTTTAATTGCATTTGAGTAATCTTCTGCTTTTGTATAAGCAACAGCAAGATTATATTGAGTTTCAAAAACAGTGCCGTCTAAATCAATACTGGATTTTAATCTTTCAATTGCAGATACATAATCGCCTTTATCCATAAAATCCTTAGCCTTGTTATTAAGCTCTTGCACTGCAAAGTTATTAATACATGCCGTAGATATAACAGAAATAAACAATATACTGGCTAGTAAAAAAGCTTTTTTCATGCTATAATTATCCTCATAAAAATACTTGTAAGTTTTATTATAAAATAAATGATTGCAAAAGGGCAAATTTTATAAATAAAAGTTACATTAGAAAATTCTTAATCACTGCTAAATACATCACAGCAAAAGGTTCAAGGATTACAAAAGCATTGTGAGGTTAATATGTCAAAAGATAAAGTTATAAATTTAGGAGCAAAAAGAGAACATAAGGCAGAAAACGAGTCTAAAGATGATGAACTGGTATACTGCAGCTTTTGCAACCGACCAAATACTCAGGTTTTAAAAATGGTTCAAGGTCCGGGTGTTAACATTTGTTCCGAATGCGCGATGATAGCAGTGCAATATCTTATTTTAAACGACAGAATGCCTTCTGCTGAAGCGCAGCAAATACTTGATGCATTTTGGGGGAAAGCACGCAAATAATGAATAACATTGAACTTAATCCGTTTGAAATTAAAGCTGAAATTGCAAAACTCATGACAAACCTTGATGGTGTCAAAGATTTTGAAAGTTATGAGGTGCATTACCGTATGCTTGATGCTCAAACTGATAAAAATGTTATTGTAAAACTTTTGTTTAAAGAAATTAACAATTCTGCTAATCCCAATTTATTAAAATTTTTATTAGTTCGTTATTGTCCCGTAAAAGAGCTTGTCGAAAAGCTTTGGACACTAATTAAAAGCAACATGACGTCTAATCAGGCAAAAATCTTTGCACTTGATTTATTAAGAGATATTGATACTGACTGGAATTATGAAAGCTGCAGCGAATATTTGGATAATCCTGATGAACTTGTTAATGCAGATACGAAAAAAATATTAGACACTGCAATTGCAAATCCCGAAGTACAAATAGATTTTTTGGATTTCTTAAATTCACTTCCGGATAATGATAAAGTAATTTTGCTTCAATCGTTGGGAGATGATTATTCAAAAGATGAACTTGCGAATATGCTTGTGCCAGTATTTTTATCACAATCAAATACAGAAGCAGGAAAAACTGCACTTGAAATTTTGGGGAACTCAAAATCACAGCTTGCATACCATGCTTTAAATTCGGCACTGGATTTTGTTGATGAAACTCTTATTTCAGCCGTAAAGAAAAATCTATCAATATTAAAGCTTTCAGGCATAAGAGAAGATAACTCCATCGCTTTTTATAAAGAAATTTTAAAAGATTCAAAGCCTTATAAATTCTGTATTACATACCCTGACGGACACGGAAACCAGGCTGTAATCGTATCAAGAATTAATAAACAGGGAAAAGTTCAATTTGTTGCAATTGTTATTGACGATTACAAAGGAATAAGAGATTGTTTCGGGTTTAATGAAATTTCTAAATTCGAATGCAATACTATTATCGAAAGATTTTACAGAGGTCAAAGAGCGCTTGATTTAAGCCCTGAATTATTAAAAGCACTTCTTGTAAAAGCTGAAAAGCTTTCAAAACACCAAATGCCTTATGAATATGTATGCTGGAAAAATCTTTTGGTTGACATTGAAACAGAAAACCTTGATAAAATAATTGATTTAATTTCTTTAAACGCTGACAAATTAAACGAACAGGAGTTTGAAAATATTTTACAAGCCGATTTCACTGACTACTGGTTCTTAAACAGCGATTACAGCGATGAATTTGAGGATTTTATAAAACTTTTAAATGAAACAGAGCCAAAGGATTATGAAAAAATCATTGAAGATAATATTGACAATATTTTTTATCCTGAAGAAAAACATGTATGGTATGAAAGAATTTTAAATGTTGCAATAATAAAATACCTTGCAGGCTCTGAAAAAACAGCAAAAGCATTGTATTCATTATATAAAGATGAAAATTATAAACGCGAGCTTTTAAAAAATATTGTCAGAAAAAGCATCTATGAATACTACACTGCTCAAAAAGATACAGAAAAAGTGTATGAAATAGAAAAAATGTGGGTGAAATAATGTATAAAGTTATGGCGCTTGATATAGGAACAAAAAGAATAGGCGTTGCATTGAGCGACTATCTTTTGATGCTTTCAAACGGTCATTCTTGTGTAGATAGAACCCCCGAAGATAAAGCTTTAGAAACGATATTAAAAATCGCTTCCGAAAATAACGTAAAAAAAATAGTAGTAGGAATTCCGTATAATATGGACGGCACTCAAGGAGCACAAGCACAGGATTGCAGAGATTTTGCAAGTAAAATTATCGGTTATGAAATAATTTTTGAGGATGAAAGATTGACCTCTGATGCAGCCGAAGAAAATTTACGTGCAAAAAAAATTGACTTTCGAAAAAACAAAGGATTAGTTGATATTGAGAGTGCTTGTATTATACTAGAACAGTACCTTAGTAGAAATAAATAAAATAAAGGAGACATTTATTATGGCAGATGAAGATCAAATAATTGAAACAATTGACGAAAACGGTAATTTAATTAAATTCGAACTTTTCGATATTGTTGAAGTTGACGAAAAAGAATACGCACTATTACTTCCGGTTGACGAAGAAGAAGGTGACGAAGTTGTTCTTATGAGATTATCTAAAGACGGAGATGATTACTTATTCGAAACAATCGATGACGATGCTGAATTCGAAAAAGTTGCGACTTACGTTGAAAATATGGATGATGAAGACGAAGACGAGGAATAAGTTTTGTTTGAGAAGTTTACGGAAAAAGCAATAAATGTAGTTAGTAAGTCACAGCAAATTGCAAAAGATATGGGCGCTACTGAAGTTAGAGCCGAACATCTTCTGCTTGCTTTGTATGATGAAGCCAAAGGAATTTCTTTAAAAATATTTAAATCATACAATATTTCTTATGAAGAATTATATGAAGAAGTGAAAAAGAATTCACACGGCGTTATTATGCAGAAAAAAGCTGACACACTGCCGTTTGATGATGAATACAAGGAAATTCTGAAAAGAACACTTGATTTAGCTAACAAATCAGGCAATCCGACTATACTTTACGAACATTTATTTCTTTCCGTAATCTCGGACAAAAAATCTGAAAATGTTGTCATTCTTGAAAAATTAGGATTTGACATATATAAGTCTAAAACTCTTTTGGAAAAACTGGTTCAAAAGAAAATAAAACGCCTTTATCACCCTGAAATAGATGAAAATAAAGAGGTAGAAACCAACAGAACTACTGAAACGGATAATATTTTTGACAATGAAGAATCGTCAAAAGTTTTTGAACGCGCTGTTGCAAAGCTTTCTGCATCTAACTATGAAATTTTAGGTACAGAACAAATTATTTCATCTATTCTTGAAGATAAAGAGTCGGAATTAGCAAAAATACTTGCTGATTATGGCGTTACATCAGAGCTTTTTGATGAAAAACTTGCAAAAATACAGTCAAGACAATCAGAATACGAAGGACGACAAATAATTTTCACACCAAATGCATTTACTACAATGAATTTGGCGCTGCAAACAGCTAAAGAACTCGGTTCTTCCGTTGTTTTGCCTGAGCACATTGTTCTGGGGCTTTTAAAGACAAAACGTGGCGTTGCTTATGATATTTTAAAAGAAATGAAAATAACCGATGATGATTTAGCTCACAGTATTATCAAGCCTATTGAAAAACAAATGCCTGAAACACTTACCATACTAAGGCTTGCAAAAGAAGAAGCAAGACGTTTGGGAAGAAACATTGTGGGTACTGAGATGTTCCTGCTCGGAATAATCGGCGAGGGCACAGGTGTAGGACACGATGTACTTGCCGAACTTGAAATAACTATTAAAGACGCAAGAGCCATTGTAGAAAACATGATTGGTTTTGGCAACGAGTATTTTGATAAAGAAATCGTATTTACAGAACGCGCTAAACGTGTTCTTGAAGTAGCTTGGGAATTAGCCAAAAAAGAAAATAAATCAAAAATCGAATCATCACATATGCTTCTTGCATTGACCACAGAGCCTAACAGCCTTGCAATGAAAGCTTTGGAACAGCTTGGAGTTGATGCTGTTGAAATCAAAGAAGGTATCAAGAAATTTCAATCATGATTGAAGTTGTCAAAAATTTTATAGAAAAATATAATTTATCAGGCACATTTATCGTTGCTTTTTCAGGCGGATACGATTCAATGTGCCTGTTAGACGTTATGCACAAATTAGAGCTTAATACAGTTGCGGTTCACTTAAATCACAATTGGCGCGGTGAAGAAAGCTTTAATGAAGCAAAAAATTGCGAAAATTTCGCAAAATCAAAAGGTATTCAATACTATTGTGAAATTCTATCGGATAGCACAGCTAAGACAGAAACTGCCGCAAGAGAAGCCAGATATGATTTTTTCAAACGATGTGCAAAAAAATTTAATACTGACATCGTATTTACTGCACACAATTTTGACGACAATGCAGAAACTGTGTTATACAGGATTATAAAAGGCACCGGCACAAAAGGCTTAGCAGGCATTTGCGAGCACAGAGATATTTTTTACCGCCCGCTCTTAACCGTGAAACGTGAAGACATTGAATACTATTGCAAAGAAAATAATCTTAATCCAAACTGCGACAGCTCAAACACTGATACAAAATACAAAAGAAACTTTATAAGACATAAAATAATCCCTCTTTTGGAAGAAATTAATCCTAAAGTTAAAGAGTCGCTCAATTCTTTATCAGACATCGCCGAAGAAGATAATAAAATTATTGACAAATATTTACCACAAAACATTTTTAGTGCGGATAAATCTGAAAAGAAAAGGATTATTTATAACATTTTAGCTGAGAATGACATCGATTATGACAGAGAAAAAATTGAAAATATTTTAAATTTTATCGAAGAAAATAAAAATTCCAAATCAGGAAAAATAATATCTGTTGCTAAAGATTTGTGGCTCTTTGTAAATAATAAAAAAGCAGAGCTGGTGAAAAAAGAAAATAAATGCACTGAAGTTCTTAAAGTTACAAAAGAAGGCGAGTATGCTTTTGGTAACGGAATATTTAAACTGAAATCCGTAAAAAATTATGATAATAAAACAGATTTCCCCAAAGACTGTGAAAATAAAGCTTACGTCTGTTTGGATGAAGTTAACTTTGAGCTTAGAACAAGACGCGACGGAGATTTCATAACGCCTATGGGATGTGAGGGAACTCAAAAGTTAAAAAAATATTTAAACGAAAAAAAGATTGCAAAACACGAAAAAGATAAAATTGTTTTTTTATGTAAAGGCAGCGAAGTTCTTTGGGCAGTAGGTTACGGAATAAGCGATAGAATTAAAGTTGTAAACAAACCTACGCATATGCTAATATTTGAGGAAAGGAATGGCTATGAAAGTTGATGATTTAAAAGTTTTATATAGTGAAGAACAAATTCAGACAAGAATAAAAGAGCTTGCTGTTGAAATGAATGAATTTTATAAGGAAGATGAAGTTTACGCCATTTGTGTTTTGAAAGGCGCTGTAATGTTTGCTGTTGATTTGGTAAAACACCTTGAAATGCCTTTGAAAATGGAGTTTATAAGATTATCAAGCTATAACGGCGGAACAAAAACCTCAGGCAAAGTAAATGCTGTTGATATATCTTTACCTGATTTGAACGACAAAAATGTTTTAATTATTGAAGATATCGTTGATACAGGGCTTACTGCAAAATTTTTAACAGATTTTATCCAATGCAATTTTCATACTAAATCAACAAAATTTTGTTCGCTTCTGGATAAAAAGATTACGCGCGTTACTGATATAGAACCTGATTATTACGGGTTTGAAGTTGATGATAAATTCCTTGTAGGATACGGATTAGATTACGACGGATTTTTCAGAAATTTACGTTTCATAGGATATGTAGAAAAAAATGACTTGGAGTAGATTTTGAATTCATACGAAAACGCTTTTGAATTACTGAATGAATTTTTCACAATTAAGCCCGAAGGTGATGAAATTTTTCGGGTTTTAAAAAAGCTGGTTGATTTTGAATCCGCATACATATATTTTGTAAATCCTATGCATCTTGAATATTCTTATAACCCTAAAGAAATTGATATAGATAACATAAAACAACCTTACTTGAAAGAAAATCTTACTGTCAAAAATACTGTATTCGGGATGATAATTATTACAGGTAATAATTTTACAAACGAAGACGAAAAGATATTTAAAACCTGTGCTGCAATCATATCTAATATAACAAAAGATATAGAAATATCTAAGATAATTAAAATGCAGATAGAAGCACTGCAAGAAGGTTATGCTAAGGTTCAGGAAAGTAATAAAAAAATTCTTGAAGCCGAAAAGGTTAAATCAAACTTTATCTCACATATTTCTCACGAGCTCAGAACGCCTTTGAACTCAATTTTGGGATTTTCAGATATGCTTGAAAAAGAGTTTGTCGGTACACTTAATGAGAAACAAAAAGAGTATATTAATGATATTCAAACTGCAGGACTTCATCTGCTCGGAATGATTAACGAGATTTTGGATATGTCTAAAATTGAAGCAAATGCAGTTAAATTAAATTTAAGAACCTTTGAAATTCATCAGGTAATAACCGAAACAATAAACATTATCAAACCTTTACTTGTGAAAAAAAATCTTACGCTGGTTGATAGTTCGCAAGACTTCAAGATAAAAGCAGATTACCAAAAAATTCAGCAAATACTTTTTAACCTTTTAAGCAATGCAATAAAATTCACTCCGGAAAACGGAAAAATCATTGTTTCGGCATCTATTGACAACAAATACGTAACAATTTCCGTTGAGGACAACGGTATTGGAATAGATAAAAAATATCATAAAAAGATATTTGAAAAATTTGAACAATTCGCTCTTCAAAATGAAAGTTCAACAGGGCTCGGATTATCAATAACTAAAGAACTTGTAAAACTACACTATGGCAAAATCAAGTTATTTAGTGCCCCAAACAAAGGCAGCAAGTTCATAATTACCATTCCTGCCGAGTGTTAGGGTTGTTTTTTATATAACAATATGTTATAATAAAAATGTTAGTCAATTTTAAGAGGAGTTTGGAAAAATGGCATCTATTAAAGACGCTTTTGAGGAATCCTATCAGGATAATCTCGCATTTTTAAAATACATAATTTTTGCGATACCGGTTTATTACTGCGCACACCTTTATACAACAGCCGTAAAAGGTGATTTAACAGGTTTTTGGTGGATGGCATCAGTTACATTCCTGCTGTTATTCGGATTTTTAATTAAATGCACAACAAATGTAAGAAACGGAAAAGACCACGTTCTTCCGTCATTTAACATTTTTAACTTATTTTGGGCAGGTATTAAAGGCTCAATAGCTTTAGGGCCTTCAATTGCCGTTAACTGCTGGATAGCTTCCTGGCTTAGCGGTTTAATAGCAAATTACATTCCTGAGCCAAATACTTTAAAGGTATTCCAATGCATAATCTGGGGTATATTCGGTTCAATAATTCTTACAGGTTATCTGTGTTATGCTAAAACATTTAAAATTGCATCAGCGTATGATTTTAAAACTATTTCAGAATCTTGTATGGATATACTTGTAGCTGTTTTATTTATGATACCTCAAGTATTGCTTGCAAATGCTATAATTTTAATACCTGTAACTTATATCATATGGGTATTTTTAGGATTACCTCACCCTGTTGCAACATTCTTCTGGAGTATGGTTCTGATATTCAACCTTGCAATGATAGGACATTACCTTGCGCAGGTCGATTATGAGGCAATAGCTGCCAAAGAAAATGCAGATAAAATAATTTAAGTTTAAAAAGGTTTCCGATTAGGAAACCTTTTTTATTCAACCATTTCGCGAAGTTTTTTAAGCTTATCTCTTATTTCTGCCGCTCTTTCAAAATCAAGAATTTTAGCTGCTTTGTGCATATCTTTTTCAAGCTTATCAATAAGTTTTGGCAAATCCTTCTTATCAATACCCAAATCCACCATTTCTTCCGCAACAATATCTTCCAAATCGCGGTAACTTGCAACTAAAGAAAGAAGATTGTTTTCGATTGGCTTTTTAATTGTTTGAGGAACAATGCCGTATTTTTGGTTATATTCAATTTGAATTTTGCGTCTTCTTTCTGTTTCCGAAATAGCTTTTTCCATTGATTCTGTCATTCTGTCAGCATACATTATAACTTCACCGCAGGCATTACGCGCAGCACGTCCTACTGTTTGAATAAGACTTGTTTCAGAGCGCAAAAATCCCTCTTTATCCGCATCCATAATTGCAACAAGAGAAACCTCAGGAATATCAAGACCTTCTCTTAAAAGGTTTACACCTATAAGCACATCGAATTCTCCCAAGCGCAAATCTCTTAAAATTTCCACACGTTCAAGAGATTGAATTTCACTGTGTAAATAGCGGACTTTTATACCTTCCTGAATAAAATAATCAGTCAAATCTTCAGCCATACGCTTGGTAAGTGTAGTTATAAGAACGCGCTCATTCTTTTCTGTTCGCTTTTTAATTTCATTTTTTAAGTCTTCGATTTGAGTTCCGATTGGGCGCACAGATATCTTAGGGTCAATCAATCCTGTTGGTCTGATAATTTGTTCAACAAGCTGTGAAGATGTTCTGCGTTCAAATTCAGACGGTGTTGCAGAAATATAGATTTTTTGATGAACTTTATTAAAGAATTCATCGTTTTTAAGCGGTCTGTTATCCTTTGCACAAGGAAGTCTGAAACCGTAGTCAATCAAAGTTGTTTTACGTGAAGCATCACCATGATACATGCCTTTTAACTGCGGAAGTGTAACATGCGATTCATCAATAACAGTCAAAAAATCACCCTGAAAATAATCAAGTAAAGTTGCAGGGGCAGAACCGGGAGGTCTGCGCTCTATAATTCTTGAGTAATTTTCAATTCCCGAGCAATAGCCCATTTCCTTAATCATTTCAATATCGTATTTTACACGCTGCTCAAGACGCTGCGCTTCAATAAGTTTGTTTTCATTATTAAGCTCTGCAAGCCTGTTTTGAAGTTCCTGACGTATTAAAGCTATGGTTTCATCAACGTTTTCATCATAAGAAAGATAGTGCACGGCAGGATATATAACAACTTTATCAGGAGTTTCAATAATTTCACCTGTCACACTGTCTATTCTGACAATCTTCTCGATTTCATCACCAAAAAATGAAATTCTTGTTATAATTTTTTCG
Source organism: Candidatus Gastranaerophilales bacterium (assembly GCA_900548405.1). Taxonomy (GTDB): domain Bacteria; phylum Cyanobacteriota; class Vampirovibrionia; order Gastranaerophilales; family Gastranaerophilaceae; genus Stercorousia. Next base: position 12,059 of record UNSJ01000021.1, read on the forward strand.
TAAGCAGGCATAATTTCGACAACATCGCCGCGCGCTCTGAAATTTGAACGTTCCAGAACAAGGTCATTTCTAGTATACTGAACGCTGATTAAGTGTCTTAACAAATCATCTCTGGCAACCTCATCACCTACATTCAACTCAACTGAGCCTCTAAAGTAGTTTTCAGGCAGACCTAAACCGTAAATGCAGCTTACGGAAGCAATAATAATTACATCATTGCGTTCATACAGACTTCTTGTTGTATTGTGGCGAAGTCTGTCTATTTCTTCATTAATAGAAGCCGATTTTTCAATAAACGTGTCAGTTCTGGGAATATAAGCTTCCGGCTGGTAGTAATCATAATAACTTATGAAATATTCTACCGCATTATCAGGAAAAAGTTCTTTAAACTCGTTATACAGCTGCGCTGCAAGAGTTTTGTTATGAGCAATAATCAAAGTCGGTTTTTGCACGCGCTCAATTACATTTGCTATGGTAAAAGTTTTACCTGAACCTGTAATACCAAGTAAAGTCTGAGCATCGTCACCGTTTTTAATACCTTCAACAAGTTTTTCAATAGCTTGCGGCTGGTCACCTGACGGTTTATATTTAGAAGATATTTTAAATTTTTTATCCATAACAAAATTTTACAACAAAAGATTAGCAAAAAAAAATGTTTTTGTGTTATATATAATTGCGCAAATAATTTATTGAGGGCACCCCTAAAGTGATAACTTCGCTGTCTAATACACCCCGCGAACATAAATATAAAGATCCGCTAAGCCAAAAAACATTGGTTCTGATGTCTTATTCAAACGAAGTTGGTACGGCAATATCGGAAATTGCACCAAAACTTGGCACGGCTCTTTGGGCTCCGACATTTATGTATCTTGGTGCAGACATTTATGATAAATACAAAAACGATAAAGACAGCTATAACCCGAGCGGAAAAAGAGCTTTTAAACGTGCAATTTTTCAAGGTATGACGTCGTTAATAGCACTGCCTGCGGTAATTTATGCAGGTCAATGTTTAGTTTCGCCGCTATCAAGAATGCAAAAATCAGGCATAAGCGGTAATGCAAAAGATGCTGTTTACAGGCACACAAAAGATGTAATAGACCAAACACATGGTGATGCTCTTGAAAGTTATGAAAAATTTAAAAACATAGTTACCAAAAGTTTGGAAAACAAGCTTGATGCAAGAAAAAACGAAAAAAAATCAGTAAGCAATTTTTTCAAAAAAGTTGTTCATTTCTTTACTGATAAATATCCTCTTGTAGGAGCTGACAAGAAAAAGCTTCTTGCTTTTGCCGAAGATAATGCCAAAAGCACATTTGAAATTGCTGAAGCATTAAAAAACAATGATAAGAAAAAAGTTCCACATAAGATTTACCATAGATATCAAAAGCTTCTTCCTAAAATGAAAGAAATGTATAAAGAAGCTGATTATTCACATCATGCAACAAGAACAGCTTTAAAAGAATACCAAAATTCATTAATATTTAAAAATAAACTTTTAAAAACAGTGGGAGGATTTATTACACTTGGAATTTTTGCAGCACCTGTTAACGAATTTGTTGACAAAAAAATAATGAAAAAATATATAAATCCCGGAATTGATCAAATTTCTCATGAATTTGTCAACGGAAACGGTTCTAATTTAAAAAATATCTTTAACGAAATGCGCGAAAGAAAATTTAATCCTCAATCTGCGCAAAACGAGAAGCCATTGAACCTGCTTGAGCAATCAAAGATTCAGCCCGCAAAGAAGTAAGCGGCTGCGGAATTTCTGTGACATATTGATTATCAACAAGCTTTGCAATTTCTCTGACAGAAAGTGCTGATGTTCTTGCAGGAGTAAGCTCAACAATTGATGTTATACGAGATATACCGTCAGACATTTTATTTATCTGAACAATGTAGTCATAATCAGATAAAACCTTACCTTTTGCATATTTTTCAGGAAATTTTTCATCAGCAACCATTGAAGATACAAGCTTTGTTAACGCCGAATCTATTGAACCTGCTCTTAAAGTTAGAACAGTTCCTTTCCAGTCAGATATTGAGCATACAGGATTGTTTAAATCTATAATTAAATGCTCAGGCGACATATTTAATATATTTGTAAGAAGCATACTTAAATCGCCTGAAAGCTTATTGACGGAAAATTTAATTAAATTTTCACAGCTGCAAGATATCTGAGGAACATCTTCAATTAAGACCGTACGTTTTTGAGTAAGTGAAGAAGATATTAATGTGTCAAGAAGATTTGTTTTTCCTGAATTAATATCACCTGATATAACAATATTTTTTCCTGAATCAATCGCTGAAACAAGAAAATTAAAAAGTTCACGGTTCAAAAGCCCTTTATCAATCAGAGAATTTATATCTGCCTGAGATGATTTTTTAATAATAATATTTGCAGCATCTACTGATACAGGCGGCAAAATTACAGTTATATTCATATTCTTTATTTTTAAATTCCAGATATAATCTTTGTCTTCCGGCTTAACTTCCGAAAGGTTTAGAATATTTTTCATGATAAAATTCATTTGTTTATCATTCAGCTTCATCTCAGTATTTAAAACTTTACCTGAAATCTCTATAAATACGCTGCTTGTTCCGTTTACATATATAGTTGACACGTTTTCCTGTGCTATTAAATAATCAAGCGGACCAAAGCCCATGATAGATGTAAAAAGGTTTTCTATAAGCAGTTCTGTTTCATTTTCAGGGATTACCTTTCCGTCAGCAGAAAGCTTATTCATAACAAAAGTTTTTATAAGTTCTTTTTGTTTGTCAGGAGTATACTCAAACCATACGGGAATTGATTCTATTTTTTGAAGCAGAGCCTTCTTAAAATCAGCTTCAACACTTTCATCAACAGAAGTTTCAATTAATTCAGGCTGAGCATCAACTGCCTTTTCTGTGTTTATAAATTTAGGTTCAAGAGGTGATGTTTCATTTTCGATTTTCTTAAATCTGCTGCTCAATTTACTGCTTTGTAACATATTAAACCCTTCCAAGCTTTTTCATAAGCTTTTGACGATATACGCTGTCAGATACCATCAATGCAAGATTTTTATAACTTACCGCAACATTTGAATCAGGGTTAATTTCTGATACAGGCACTCCTTTATTAATCGCAGACATCATGGAAAAATAATTATTTGGTATTTTCCAATAAATTTTTCTACCCAAAACTTCTTCAACATCTTCTGCTTTTATTTCATCGTTCTCCATATAACGATTTACAAGCACCTGAGTTTTATCATCATCAAAACCCATTTTTTCAAACAATTCCAAACATCTCTGGCAGTTTCTTAGCGCCGGAAGATTTATAATGGTAACAAGAAATATCAAATCAGAATTTTCCAAAGCCATCATAGCCTTTCCGTCAAATCCGCCTGATGTATCAACAACAACATAAGAAAAAGTATCTCTTAAAATATTAAACAACTTTGATATCTGCTTTGAAGAAATATCTTCTACCTGCTTGAAAAAAGGAGGATCAGCAAGAACATAAAGACTTGTATCCTTATATTTTTCAAGAGTTGAAAGCAAAAAATCTTCGTTAATCTTATCAAGATTTTGGAGCATATAAGAAATATTAAAAGACGGTTTTAAATCAAGAAAAGTAGTAACATCACCCAGCTGAAAATTTAAATCTATTAGAGCCACATTTTCTTTTGTAATTTTAGCAAGTTCCAGCGCCAAATTAGAAGCAATAGATGTTTTTCCCACACCGCCTTTGTTGGAGTATACGGTCAAAACTCTACATTTTGATTTTTTAGGTCTTGAATCAGTTAAATCATTATATGTTTTATCAAGGACCTCAAAAAATTCACCCTTGATTAAAGGTAAAGAAAGAAAATCCGAAGCTCCAATTCTCATGGCTCTGATAACCATATCAACAGCAGGTTTATCAGAAAGAGCAATTACCTTGCAATTTTTAAATTCCGAAGAAATTTTCGAAACAAAATTCAATCCCTGTTCCGGATACTCTGAAATATCAACTATTACAAGTGACTTATCAAGTTCTTTAACTCCGTTATATGCTTTTGTAAAATCAGAAGTATCAGCTAAAAAATTGAAAGCTTCAAATTCTTCAAGATAGAGCTTTAAAAGTTCCAGCGTATGTTTTTGTTCGGTTACGACAATTACAGGTATACTCATACACGTATTGTAGCACATTTCAACAGGTCAGGCAATAGCAATAAAATAATAAAAGCCCTGCACAGATGCGATTTTGTTACCTGCGTGGTCTAGCAGGTGGGTGAACGCCCCGGATTATCCGTTTCCCGCTGGCGATTATAAAATCGGCGGGTATACTTCACATCCTGTCGGAGTCAATTCTCCCTATTTAAATAAATGTAGGAACAAAATGAACACCCATACAGAGCTTAATTAATTATAACATATTTAAGTATAAAAAACAATATTAGCCTGAAGAACTATTTACCGAATTTTTTGTAGCCTATATACAAGCCTATATACATAGAAAGCACAACAAGCATAATAGTATCAATAACTACTGTATTTGGCGAATCGGGAGCTAAAACATTTACAAGCAGAGTTACAACACCTAAGCATAACATTGATACCGTATATTTAAACGTACTTGCTTTGCCTTTTACGACTTTCACATTGTGGCACAAGTGTTTGGACATATCGTCAACACTTGATAATCTTAAAGCATTATCATATGCAGATTGGGTAATCTGACCGTTATCTAAAAGAAGTTTGCATGATTTTTCATATGCTTTTTTCAATTGAAATTCGACAAGATGGAGCATTTCTTCTTCGGAAAGGTTGCTCAAAGCTGATTCTTTAGCCATTTCGTAAGCTACATAAGCAAGTTTTTGCAAAATATTTTCATGATACATTTCAGGAATATCAGAACGAAGCAAATCTATATATTTGTGAAATGTCCATTCTGAAATAATCTGCGTTAATACTTTGGCAGTTTCGGGAGTTTTAATACTATCATCATTAGATAGCGCTTCTCCTGCCATGAATGTATAATTATATATACGTTCCAAAAACTCTTTTTTATGTTCTAAAGCAATATCTTTTGGAATAAAATCTTCAGCCTGCTTAGTTAAATCTTTAGCAAAACCCTTATAATCAAATGTTGCAACCATAAAACCCTCCTGAAAAATTATAGCATGCTTTTTTCAAGAGTGCAATAGAACAGCTGCGCTAACAAGCATTTGAAATTACCATCTCATTCCGAGAGTTTCCATTGCTTTCTTTTCAGCCAATTCCGCTCTGCGCAGAGCTTCATCTGCAGAACTTGTGTCTTCTGTATTATTAATCTTTACTCCTTCAGGCGACGGAATATAAGTTCTAACAGGTTCTTGCGGTTTTGCAGGCTCATTATTATTTACAGTCTGAGTAGTTGTCGTTGTTGTTGAAGTTGTCTGCTGAGGGGTTTTATACTTATTCAAGAGATTTGAAGGATTTTGTCCTGCCTGCTGATTTACGGTTGATGTTGTTGTTTGTTGAGTTACTGTTTGCTGCTGTGCAGGATTTTGGGGCTGCATTTGCTGCTGCAATTGCGGCGGCACTTGGGTTTGTTGAGGCTGTTGAACTGCTGCCTCAGGAGCCTTTTCTTTACCTTCATCAAGCAATGAGTTTTTAGGTTTGCCAAATATCAAGTGGGATCCTTTTACCGCAATTTTACTTAAGAACGGTAAAATAATCATCATACCGAGAATAATTCTCATCGGATAACCTGCCATTTGTTTCATACCAAATTTAGGATGTCTGAATAAATCTCTTACTTTTTCTTTCCAGCCTACTCTTGAAATAGCTTTATTATCATAAGGTCTGATTTGTTCCAAACCAACAGAAACTACTCTGCCTATACGTTTGAATAATTTTGTAATCGGATTTTTAACACCTGCATTTAGTTCTGTCCTTAATGCGGTTTTGCTTGCTTTCCATTCTGCTTTATTTGCGAATTTGCCTGCCATTGCTTTTTCATTGTGAGCATTAAGTTTTGTTCTGTAAGCTTTTACCTGGTCTGCTGTCATACCTGCATATTGTAAACCGCCTACTTTATGCATCATTTGAATAGCCAAAGGCATACAAACGAAGAAGGCAATCATTTCTGTAAAACGTTCTGCAAATGACTTGAATTTTTCACTTCCGCCTTCCTGCCTCATAGATTTAACAATAACGTCAGCAAGGTAAGCAGCCTGCATAATTGCAACGAATTTACCGCCCGCAACTCTGTTTGTTGCACCTTCCATAATCAGGTTATTATATTTAGCAAGGAATTTGCCTAACTGGGATTTAGGTATTTTATTTATTAATCCTGTATCTTTTAATACTCTTTCAAGTTCAGGATTTTTCTTTAAATCAACATTGCCTAAAGAACCGGCTAGTTTGTTTGCGGTTTCACAAGCATATACTTCACGTCCGAACAGGTGTTTACTTGCTTTACCTTTGGCGTTTGCATTTGTACCCCAAATCCTTACAAACATGTTTTTGTTTGCATTATGGGATGCTTCAAGAACTCTTGGCATATTTTCCTGAATATTTTTCAGTACAGTTTCAAGTTCTTTAAAGCTTTTGTATCCCCATTCGCGAGCTTTCATATTTTTCAATGTAAGTGCTCGTTTTTCAGGAGTTAACGCTTCGAAACGTTTTAATGCATTTTTAATTTGCTTATCATTTAATTTAGCTTTATTAGTATGAGTAGCAAGAGCTTCAAATTCAGCTTTCTGCATTATATCAATTCTTGCCTGAGGAGTTGTTGCTTTATCTAACAAAGCTTTATATTTTGTATAAATAGGATCTTTGGTAATATCTTTTGCTGCACCGTAACAATCTAAATCTTCCAAATGATTCAACGGTTTTACAAACTGTTCAACCTGTTGAGGATAATCAAACAGCTGCATACCTGTCATACCGTTTGCCTGACCTTTTACCATATCAAGCTCCGGTAATGACGGAGTATAAGCCATAGCTCTTGTTATTCTGAATCTGTCAACAAAATTACGTTTTAAAAATCCTTTAAACCTGCCAAATCCGTTATTTAAGGAATTTGCAAAGCTTGATTTACCAAAACTGCTGTTTTTTACATAGTTTGTGACATCATCACCAAATTGTCCAACTTTATGATGCAGAGTTTGGTCAAACTCACCTCTGGATTTCTTTGCATAATAATCCATTCCCTGTGAAATGGCATACCACGTAGGAACAGCAACACCTGCTGTCAACAGCATTGTTTTAGGATCATCTGTTGATTCTGAAACTCTGTTAGCAACGTAACTGTCCTGAATATTTTCTTTTAACAATTCAGGATTAACAGCCTGCATCGGAACCTGCTGTCCCGGTGCTTGCCCAGCAGACATAGCCTGAAACGGAAGCTTTTGCTTATTATTATTTACGTTGTTTTCGAACATAGTTATCCTATTTCCCCTATATAAATATAAAAACATACTACTTACAATAATTGACTTATTTATTTTAATGTAACGAAATGTAACAAGTTAACCTTTTTTTGAAATTTAAAAAGTTTTATATACTTTATATATACACAAGAGATAAATAAAAGAATGAGAGGCTTTAAATGGCAGTTGCTAATTTGAAAAAAATTGACGACAAACTGAAAAACATTTATGAGAATCAAGTAACAGTCAATAATAATCAACCGTTTGAAGACCGCTCGGATTTATTGTTTGCCCAGATGAATTTTATCGCAATGGCAAATAAGCAAGCATTACATTTAATATGATAAAAAACAATTTTTTTATAAACTCCAATTAATTTTTCCCCTACAAATTTTGTACCTGATTTCATCCCGAAGTCAGGTTTTTTTTATATTCAACGTTATTGTGATAAAATTAACTTATGAAATTATGCATATTTTCAGGAACATTTAATCCGATTCATAACGCACATATTAAAATGGCCGAATATGTGTTGAAAAATTACGGATTTGATAAAATTATTTTCATTCCGGCATATAAACCGCCTCACAAGGATTATCAGGACAATATGTGTATACACAGATACAATATGGTTAAACTTGCCATACAAAATAATCCGAAGTTTGAAATTTCCGATATTGAATACAAAAACGAGGGCAAATCTTATTCTTACCTTACCGCTTTAGAGCTTTACAAGCAATATGACATTGATGGCAAAATTAATTTTATTATCGGCACAGATGCATTTGAAAAAATCGAAACCTGGTATGAAACAGATAAATTTAAAAAACTTGTTGATTTTATAGTATTTATCAGAGAAAATGAACCTGTTAATTTTGATGATTTAAGAAAAAAAGGTTACAATTTTGAATTTGCAAAGATGAATTTTGTTGATATATCTTCAACTGAGCTCAGAGAAAGAATTCAAAAAGGTGAAACCGTTGATAATTTAATACCGAAAGAAGTAGAGGAATATATTAAAAATAATGGACTATACAGAAATACTAAAATGGCTTAAAGATAACCTGAATGAAGAAAGATATTTTCATACGTTAGGCACAGCTCAATGCGCAAAAGAACTTGCCGCAAAATACGATTTAGACTGCGAAAAGGCTTACCTTGCAGGGCTTTTACATGATTGTGCAAAATGTTTTTCAAATGAAAAACTTCTGGATATAATTCACCAAAATTTAGATGTTGAAGAATGCGAAATGTTAAATTATAAAACACTTCACGCCCCCGTAAGTGCATATATAGCAGAAAAAGAATTTAATGTTAAAGACAAAGAAATTTTATCGGCAATCAGATGGCACACACTGGGCAAACTTGATATGTCAGATTTTGATAAAATCATATTTCTTGCTGATAAGATAGAGCCTAATACCAGAGATAAAGAATATTGTGAGCAAATCCGTTCAATTCTTAAAGAAAATAACGGGTTGAACAAGGCTCTTTTAAAATGCTATAAAGAAACAATAAAAAGTCTGGTCAAACGCGACTTAAAAATATGTCTGCTTACCATTGAAATATACAACAAGCTTGAAGATTTAGTTAACGTAAATTAACTTTTTTAATAAAAAATGGCATGTTCATGCTAAAATAAGTGAAAAGTGAGGAGTTATTGATGAAGGTACTGGAAATTAAGAATAATTTAGTAAAAATAGCTTACGACGTAAAAGACGATTTAGCGCTTTCCAGCTTTGTAATTATTGAAGATGCAAATACACCGTATGTGGCACAGGTTATGAACCTAAAAGCTGATACTGCATCAAACTTTGCTATCGTAAAATTATTGTTTACTTTTAATGAAGAAGGTATCTTAAAAAACTACAACGGAACAATTCCGTCATTAAAATCAACGATATCAAAACTCCCGTCAAATGAGCTTTTAGACATCATCCCTGCAGAAGAACCGATTATTATGGGACAATTGGCGCAGCAGGAAGTTCCGGTTAAAATTGATAAATCAATCTTTGAAAACAATTTTCTTGTTTGCTCAAACAACTTAGAAAATACAACTATTTTGCTTCACAACTTCATTAAACAGCTTCAAGAAAAAATTGTTATTTTCGATACTGACGGAGAATTTGATTGGGATAAAAAAATTGTTTTCGGTCAGGATTTTAAGCTCCCGCTTAACTATGACACCATAAATTTTATATATGACAATGATTTAGATGATGTTGATGCTACAAGTAAAGCTATAATTCAAGATATATTTATCGAGGTTCAGGAATATACAAAAACGCTTCCTGAAGGTTATCTTCCGTTCGAAACTTTTTTGGATGTTGTTGATCAGCAATACAGAGAAACTCAAATTACACAGCTTGTGCTTCTTAAAAATAAATTATTAAAATACAGAGATGATAATGTTTTTGCAGAAACTTTAAAAGACATTTTAAATTTAAGTATAGCAATTGAAAAAACAGATTTGGTTGTAATTGATATTTCTAACATGAATCCAAATCTTCAAAAAGAAATTATTTCATATACATACGATGTTATGTATGGTATTAAAGATACAATTTATTCATTTGCAAAAATTACATCTGAAAATGCAGACAAAAAACTTTTAAAAAGATTTTTGGGCAGAACTAATGTTTTCACAACCATTATTTGTCCGCACAGCTTCAAGTATATTGAAGAATTAAAACAAGCATCACAAAACATAATTTTATTTGCACCGCTTACATTACAGCATGATTTTGCGGCTTACAATACATTCTTAAATAAATTAAATAGTGACGAATACATAATTTACGGTGCACACACACAAAATATTCCGTTAATAATTGAACTTGATGAAATTGATTTATCTCAATATGAAGAACCTACAGCAGAAGAAGAAAAAACAAATGACGAAGCTGCTGTTGTACCTATGCCTGAAACTCAAGCTAAAGATGAAGACCAGACTTCTAATACAAACGAAACAGAGCAGGAACAAATTATTGAAGAAAAAGATGATGAAACTGTTTCTAATATTATAAAATCCGTATCAAACATTTTTGATGAAGAAGAAGAAAATATAACAGTTGAAAATATTATTACAGAGGCTGTAAATGAAGCTGACAAGCCTGAAATCATTTCTTTAGATGAAAATATTCAAATAGTAGAAGATGTTCAAGAAAATGAGCCTGTCATTGAAGAATTACCTATAACTGAGCAAATTATTACAGAAGAACCTGTTATAGAAGAAGTTGAAGAAGATGAAGAAATTTATGAACCTCAAACTTCCGTTGTTGAGCCCGAAATAGATTATTCTGTTGCTGATATAGATATAGAACCTGATTTTCAGGTGCAAGAACCGCAAATTATTGAAAATAATGATGATATAGTTGAACAAATAGCACAAGATGTTGATAAAGCATTATATGAAAAACTGCCTGAAGAAGAAACTAATCTCGATGAGTTAGAAAATCTTGCAGCAGATGAATTAACAGAAGATGACCTTAACCTCATAGATGATATAACATCTGATGTTTCGGAAGATAACCTTGAAATTGAACTTCCTGATTTCTCAGAACAAGAACCTGTGCCTGTTGTTCCTATCTATCCTGCCGAAGATATAGAATCTGCAACTGCGCAAACTCTTGAACCGGGTGATAGAGTTTCTACTCCAAAATACGGTCAGGGTGTTGTTGAAAAGATGATTAAATACGGAAACAAAACACTTTGCTCTATCGAATTTCCAAACATCGGAAGAAGATTGCTTGATCCTGCAATGACAGAAATTACAAAATTATCTTAATGCTGATGCACCTTTTAAATATACAAATTGAGGTATAAAATTATCTTCACAATTTAAAACAATAAGAACTCTCAAACACTTAGAAAGAGAATTTGGTACGTTCAGTTCATGAAAGCACATCATTGCAACATTTTTCCAGCCCAAATCAAGCCTCGCAAATTTTGCAGGAAAAGCAGCATTCAAATCTTCTGTTAATGTAAAAATAACATGAGATATCATGTCAGTTTCAATATTATTAACCTTAATCATTTCTGATAAAAGTTCTAATGAAGCTGACTTTATTGCATCAGCAGTATTTTCTTCAACAGTAATAGCTCCTCTTATACCTTTTGTAATCATTTTATTTCCAATTCTTTATTTTGCAATAACACGCTGTCCGTTTGCCCAGTCTTTTGCAGACATTTCGCCTTTACCTTCAGGTTTAACTTTAACGAGTAAAATACAGTCTTTAGCGCAGCCTACTATTACACCCTCTTTAGATGCTCTCACAAACTCACCGCAAGGCGCACTACCTTCGACCACACGAGTTTCAAGAACTTTTACTGCTTTATCGTTATACTTAAAATACGCAGAAGGAAATTTATAAATACCTCGAACAAGATTATGAATTTCTTCGGCAGGTTTTGACCAGTCAATAAGTGTTTCTTCTTTTGTCAGCTTGTTTGCCATACAAACACCGTCCTCACATTGTTTTTGAGGTTTAATTGTATTTTCAACAAAACCTGTCAAAGTCTTTTCAATAAGTTCGGGGGATTTGTCGCTGATTTGTTCAAACAAATCTACACAAGTCATATTATCAGAAATAGGAATAACTTCTTTTAAGCAAACATCTCCGCAATCCAGACCAAGCTCGGTAATCATAGTACAGATACCTGTTTCTTTTTCGCCGTTTATAATAGCGCGCTGAATAGGGTTAGCTCCTCTATATTTTGGCAAAAGAGATGCGTGAAGATTTATTGTTTCATATTTTGGGATATCAAGAACATCCTGTGATAATATTTGTCCAAATGCAAAAGTAACAAAAAAGTCAGGATTTAATTTTTTCAATTCTTCTTGTATTTCAGGTTCTTTACGAATAGATTTAGGCTGAAATACAGGAAGTCCTTTTGATAAAGCAAACTCTTTCAATGGTGACATTGATAATTTGTGCCCGCGTCCTGCCGGTTTATCAGGCTGGGTTACAACAGCCAAAACATTAACTTTATCGGAATTATACAGATATTCCAGTGATTTTAAAGCAATTACGGGAGTACCGAAAAAAACAATATTAATCATTTTAATTTTCAAGTTCCTTTTCAATCTCAGGTTCGGAAAGTAATTTATCAGCTTCAACAGGCGGAAGATTATATTTAGCTAAAATATTATCTGTTTCAAACCTGTTAACACAGTGGTCGATAAAAAGAATACCGTCAAGGTGATCGTTTTCATGCTGAATTGCACGTGCAAGCAGTGAACCGTCTTTTGCTTCCATAACAAACAGTTTACCATTTCTGTCAAGAGCTTTAACCATAACGTTCTTATATCTTTTTACATCAGTATAAGCCTCAGGAAAACTTATACACCCTTCTTGTGCAACAATCGCACCTGATTTTTTAATTATCTTCGGATTGATAAATACAATTGGGTTTAAAGGTTCATCATTTGCAGATACGTCAACTACAAATACTCTGTAATTAACACCAATCTGCGGTGCAGCCAATCCAACACCGTTTTTGGCATACATCGTATCAAGCAAATCCTGAACAAGCTCCTGAATTTTTCTTGAAACTTTATGAACCTCTTTTGAAGGCTCTCTTAATGTCTTTTCTCCGTATTGTAAAACTTTTTTTACTGCCATTCCGTTATCCTCATTATGATTAGATTGTATAATAAATAAGCATCTTTTGCAAATCAGTTTATCTGACATCCAAAAACTTATGAACTTGAGGAATAAGCCTTACGTTTTCATACTTTTCAAGGAATTTATCTAAAATTTGTGCAGCATATTCTGATGTAACAGTCATTTTATCGTTTTCCATTACAGGCTGAAGAACCAATTCTATGCCGTATTTTTTCCCCAATACACAACAATTGTTTATTTCTTCGTCAGTTATTTCATTATTAAATACAATCTTTGCAAATGTTTCAACTCCTCTGCATTTATCAAAAAATTTGTCGTGAAATTTTATAGAGTCTTTAATTCCTGTGGAACTTTCCAGTTTTATATCAGCTGAAACTATATCAATAAAGGGTTTAACTTCTTCAAATTTATCAGCCAAAGTAGCATTTGTTTCAAGATAAATCTTTTTATCTGTTCTCGGCAGAAAGTCTTTTAAAAAATCAACAGCTAAAAGCGGTTCTCCGCCTGTTAATGACACTGAGTGTATTGTATTATATGAATTTACTGCATCCGCAAGTTCACAAGCATCATATTCAATATAATCATTATCTGATGAAAATTCTGTATCACAGTAATTACATTTCAAATTGCAATTGCAAAAACGTACAAATAATTGTTTATACCCTACATAAGGACCTTCGCCCTGAATTGATTCAAAAATTTCTTTGATTTTAATTTTATTCATTTAGTAAATTCTCTCTTATATTTTGTGCAGACAATTTTTTAAGCTTTTCATACAGCCTTATTTCATCATCCGACAAACTGCAAGGAATTTCAATATGCACCGTAACAATCATATCGCCTGATTTGTTATTTTGTTTAATCCCTTGTCCTGCAAGCCTGAATTTTTGTCCTGAATGAGTTTTAGGAGGAATTTTTAAGCTTAAATTGCCTTCAAAAGCAGGAATGGTTATTTCGCCGCCAAGCACTGCTTCAAACGGAGTTATAGGAACATTGTAATATACATCATTTCCTTCAAATCTCATTCTTGAATTAGGCTCTATCTTAATCTTTAAATACAAATCACCGTTTTTCCCACCGTTTAAACCTATATTTCCTTCTTGAGGAATACGGAGTTTTGTGCCGTTCTTAACATTTTTGGGTATTTTCACGGTAATTTTTTTATGCTCGGAGTTTTCTCCTGTGCCTTTGCATACAGAGCAAATATTACCGTTTATAAATTTTCTGCCTTTACAATGAGAACACTGAGTTGTATGCATTACATTAATAGTGCGTTCTGCACCGTTTACAGATTCCTTAATAGTTACAGTTATTTCTTCATGAATATCATCGCCTTTTTTTGCAGACGTTTTTGATTTCTTTGGCTTTGCAAATTCTTCAAATATATCGTTTATTTTCTTTGAAAATTCTTCTTTAGATTTTTTTGTTTGCTTTTCTTGCTGCTTAGCAGTATCTTCATCTTTTTGTGCTGTTTGTTTTTTATATTCGGATTGAGCTTGTTTTGCAGATGTTTTGTTTTCCGGAGCGGATTTAAAGAAACCGTTAATCATGTCATATTGATGTCTTTTCTGCGAATTTGACAAGACATCATATGCCTCTGTTATATCCTTAAATCTTTGTGTGCCAGAAGGATTTACATCAGGATGAAATTTACGCGCAAGCGTACGATAAGCTGATTTTATTTCAGCATCACTACTGTCAGGTGTAACTCCAAGAATAGCATAATAATTCTTCATATACCTATATATAATGAAGTTAAAAAAAATTTCAACATCAATTGCAGATATCAGTTCGGCATTTTTTTCCTTCGAAGTTTATAACTTCAATATCTTCATAAAGATGTTTTTTTGCTCTTGAAAGAGTTTTTGCCGTATTTGTCAAAACAAGAGTTTTACCGGCAACCGTTTCATATTCCATATATTCATTTTTTTTAGCTGCAAAATGAGTAATGTCACTTTCAACCAAATCAAGCCCTGAAATCACTTTACCTGATTGACGCGCTGAAAGCACACAGGAAACAGATGAATTGTCAGACATGTTTATACATTCGTAATCATCAGCAAAAGAACCTATCGCGCAAGCTTCAAACAGAGTTAAAAGATTTTCATCTACAATGTTTAAAACTGCCTGAGCATCGTGATCCGATAAAAACGGTCTGAACTCTAAAGTTACAAATTTATTGTCTTCATTAAGCACACAGTCAACTCCTAAAATACCCATATACGGAGTTTCACGCTTCTGTAATGCTTGAAGTATGTTATTAACAACATTTTTCATAACAGAAGCTTCAATATCTTTAGATATTTTATAATCAGGTGCAAAAGCTCCGATACCGTCAGTTAATATACCTCCGTCACCGTCTTCCATAAATTTATAATTGGCTACTGACGTTAAAGGTATAGCCTGATAGCCGTCAGTCACAACATAAAATGTAAATTCATGACCATACGCATAATCTTCAAAAATAACTTTTTTTTCATCTCTGCAGAACAAATCTTCAGTGAAAGTTTTTGCAGTAATAAATGTAGTACATACCAATCTGTCACGACCGCTCAAAGATTCATCAGTTCTTATAACAACCGGCAGATTTGCAGATTTTAAGTAATCAACAGCCAGCTGTGGTTTATCATAAATTCCAAAACGCGGCGTAGGAATTCTCAGTTTATACAAAAACTTTTTTCCTGCTGATTTGCTTATTGCAAAGT
This sequence comes from Candidatus Gastranaerophilales bacterium, assembly GCA_900548405.1. Lineage (GTDB taxonomy): Bacteria > Cyanobacteriota > Vampirovibrionia > Gastranaerophilales > Gastranaerophilaceae > Stercorousia. The sequence continues at coordinate 27,773 of UNSJ01000021.1, forward strand.
TTGCACTCTGTGCGCTCGGAGCAAAAATCAACTGATTATTAGCCTGAAATAATCCTGAAATATCATTTTTAATTGCAATTTCAGAAGATGCTATTGTTAAATCCACAGCATTTTCAAGAGCATATTCCAAAAGTTCCTGAACATTTTCTTCTCTAATATCAACGCAGGTGCATATTTCCTTTATCATTGAATTTCCCGGAGCAACAACAACTTCAGAAACATTGTCATATTGTGCAAATTTTTTAGCGAGTGCATATTCTTTTGCAGAGGCTCCGATTATTAAAACTTTTTTCTTTTTATCCATAAAAGAATTATATAACAAAAACCGCTAATCCATGTATATGATTTTATTAAGAAAAATTAAGTTTTTGAAGATAATTATGTTACAATAATGACAAATAAAAATTTATTCTTAAACTTGAATTATAAGTGAGGGTATAGTAGATATGGCAGGTATAGTAAGTTTATTATCGCAAATGTTTGTGCCTCAGACAACGCAAGTGGCAGCGCCTGTGAGAAGCACAACATCAAATCCATACAGCAATAATCCGTTTGTAAATTATAACGGAAACAGCTTAAATTCTTATGCAAAAAATTCTCCGGTACGAGGAGGATATTTCGCAGGGTATTACAATGGAAAACAAAACATTGTCGGACAACGTCTGTTCATAGAAGTTTAACCCCAATACAATTGACAATATCTTGAAAACAGGTTATAATAAGGGAAATAGTTAATAGGAAGCAGAATGATTATATGAAAAATAAATGCTTTTTGGGGTTTACAATAACAGAATTAATAATAGCAATGGGAATTATCGGAGTTATTTCGGCTTTGACTGTTCCTGTATTAATAGCGCACTATCAAACCCAGTCTTTACAATTAATTCTTAAGAAAACTTACGGTGAACTAAGACAAAATTTAGATATGTTTCAAACAGAATCATATAAGAAAAAGTTATATGCTTCCAGTTTGAGTACTCTTGACGGCTCTAAAACCGTAACAGAAACCGCAGGACGTTTCTTAACCAATTACTTTAGAGTAACAAAAGATTGCGATTCAACAGCACAACCTTGTTTTGCCGACAGTTACAGAACAATTGACAGTGCAGACAGAACAAATTTCAGCTGTAACAGCGGATATAACGTTTTACTAGCCAGCGGTGCTGCAATATGTTTAATACCGCCTGCAACAGATACCCCGGCAAAAGTTTATATTGACGTCAACGGACAGGATAAACCTAATATTGGCGGCAGAGATATGTTTACAGTATATATCTATGATGATTTCAGCATAGATGAAAAGGATATAACACCTGATGTAATAAAAAGCGGGGATGCTAAAGGCGATAGAGATACTTTATTTAATGACAGCTGTAAAACTTCTTATGTTGGTGAAGGATGCTTTGGAAAAATCATTAATGACAACTGGAAAGTAAGTTACTAATGGAAAGGTATATGATGAATATAAGGTCTGCATTTACATTAACAGAAGTTTTAGTAACACTTAGTATTATAGGTGTTGTTTCTGCTTTGACTGTGCCGACTTTAATGAACCAATATCAGAAAAAAACTCAATCTGTGCAAATAAGAAAATCAATAAATGATTTTGTATCAGCTATTGATATGCTTATAACAGAAGAAGGTAAAACCTCATTTAAAGCTACCAGTGTCTTTACTGATGTTCTACCGGATAATACTTCTGTTGACGGAATTCAAAATCTGATTGCACAGCATTTTAAGATTATTAAAACCTGTGATGCTAAAGCAGCAGGTTGTTTTGCTTCTGAAAAATACAGAACAATAGATAATACTTCTTCAGATACTTTCCAATGTGAAGAAAAAGCTTATGTTTTAGCAAACTCTGCTGCAATCTGTGTGTCAAAAAAGGTAAACTCAGCTCAAGCCCAAGTAGTCGGAAGACCGTATTTAGTTATACAAATTGACATTAACGGTATTGAAAAACCAAATATTGGCGGCAGAGATATGTTCAATTTTTACATAAACAAAGAAGGTGAATTCGATTGGAACAATCCGTCTACGATGTGTATGAACGGTCCTTGTACACCTTCTTCATCTACCTGTAAAACTTCATCAATAGGAAATAATTGCATTGGAGTTTTATCTGAAAATAATTGGATTATGGATTACTAAGAAAGAGAAAGATAACGATTATGAACAAAAAATTTGCATTTACTTTAACGGAAGTTCTTGTTACATTAAGCATTATAGGCGTTGTTTCAGCTTTGACAGTGCCAACTTTAATGAACCAATATCAAAGAAAGGTTCAAGCAGCACAAATAAGAAAATTTGCAAACGAATTAGATCAGGGATTTGAAATGCAAATTATTGAAGAAGGTAAAACTAAATTATCTTCAACAAATATGTGGAAAAAAGTTGCTACAAAAGGTGATTTAACAGATTTAAGAGCATTTTTTAACACTCGCTTTAAAATAATTAAGACCTGTGAAAAAACTTCAGGATGCTTTGCTGATAGTTACAGATCAATAGATGGCAGTAAAGAAGAAGCTTTTGATAATTCTAAAATTACAACTTATGTTCTTGCCAATTCAGCTGCTATAAGATTAAAAGCTAAACTATCTGTAAAAGTTGACACTAATGGTGATGCTGTATTAGACGAAAACGGGAATTATATACCTTTCGGAGCCGGCAATTCAGCTGTTGTAATGTGGATAGATATTAACGGTGCTGATAAACCTAATATCGGTGGCAGAGATTTATTCCAGATAGCTATTGGCGATAACGGATTAGTATTTGATGAATGCTACACTACAAATACTAATTTCACCTGCACACCCAGTGCAGCGACTTGCATCAAATCTCCAACCGGCAGCAACTGTTTTGGTGTATTACAAGAAAACAACTGGATAATGAATTATTAAAATGGAATATATTATAGTCCTTTGTACCACTGATAATAAAGAAAATGCAGAATTAATTGCCCATACGCTTGTAAAAGAAAAACTTGCTGCGTGCACAAATATGATTCCGCAAATTAATTCAATATACACCTGGAAAGAACAAATTGTGCAGGATGAAGAACTTTTACTGCTGATAAAAACACGTAAAGAACTGTTTGAAGAAGTTAAAAGCAGAATTCTTTTATTACACAATTATGAAGTTCCTGAAATAATTTCAGTAAATATAAATGATGGTTCAAAATCATATTTAGACTGGATTAAAGAAAATACAACAAAAAAAGACTGTCTGTAAAGACAGCCTTTTTTTTGTAACTAGATTTTGATTAATAAGAATTTGCTGTCTTCTAATGCAACAACTTTATGCTCTGTATCTTTTTTAAACATTAAAATCTCACCTTTTTCGACTCTGAATTTTTCTGCATCGAAATGAAGTTCGATTGTGCCATCCAAGACATAAACAGCTGCATTACATACAGAAGTATGCGTATCAATAATAGCATCTTTTTTAATTGCAATGATATTCAAGCTGCTGTTGTCATTTTCCATAAGCAGCTTTCTTTCGAATTTATCAGCTCCGGTACTTACAATATCCTTTGCCTTTAAAACATTGTAGAACATAAAATTCTCCTTTCTTAAATTATTCTTTACTTTTCTTAGCTTTGAATTTAACGTGCCAATGTGAAGAATCGCAGAAGGGTTTATTTTTTGATTTGCCGCATCTGCATAATGTCTGCCTGTTTCGAACCTCATAGCTTCTGCCGTCCTCACTTTCAACACGTATTTTGCCTTTTAGCCACAACGGACCGCTTATTTTTAATCCGCTATCTTCAATAGCTGCAATACTTTGAGGTAATTCTTCTTCAATCATGTTTCCTTCTTTGTCAAAAAGTACCAGCCTTCCTGAGGGACATAAACTCACTTCACGTCTTAACTCAGAGCAGCTGAAATCATCATCATTCATTATGAGGTTCCAAACAGTACCGTTTGCATCACAAAACCTTGCCAAGGCACACAAATTATCCTTATCATACAAAGTTAACGCAGGACCGTCATATTTTTCAGCACTATCAAGTACAGGTGAAAAATCAGCCTTTTCTTCACCGTCAAAATCAGAATGAAGATGTGAATTATCACAAAAAGGTGCATTTTTAGAATATCCGCATCTGCATAATGCTATCGGATTAGATTTAATTTCAAAAATTTTTCCTTGAGAATACTCAATACAGACTTCTTGATTGTCCGTGACTATTATATTCTCACTGAATTCAGGCGTACCATATACTAAATAAGGTCCGTTATGTGTAACTTTTACATAGATTTCACTCATAGATAAAATATAATTAACACAATCGGATTTTTGAATTTACATTCAGGTAATTTGTAAGAATACATTTTGCCCAATTAATTTGTTATCAGCTTTAAACCTGTAATTCCTGTTAAAATTAAACCTATGCACAAAAATTTTACATCAAGAACCGGTTCTTTAAACAACACAATTCCCAATATAGAAGTTCCTACTTGTATAGTAACACTTAGTTTGATTTCTTGTAACGGTTAGTTTGATTATTTTGGTAAACTTAGGTTCAAAAAATAGCTTTTTTTACCAAAAATTTTGGAGAATTTTTATTGAAATTTTTGTTAAAAATTGACAAAAATATCTCTTATTTTTAAGAAGTATTATTTCAAATATTTCCAAATTTAATAATTATTTTATAGTGTATTTAATACTTGATTTAATATAAATTATTTAGAATGTCCAATAACTATTATATTTTCTTTTTTGGGTGAAAATTTAAAATATTTTTTTATTTGCAGTAATTATATCATCTGTTTTTAGCAGAGTCTTCATAATATTCTTCTATATTTGAGATAGCCGCATGAGCCGCATCGTAATGAGTTTGTGTTTTCCAATGTTTGATATTATCATTTTTGAAAAATAGCTTAATCTGGAAATACTATCTTTCGGTAATGCCTTCTTGTTAAAAGAGCTATGCCAATCACGTATAATACGTTAATATCATATCCATGTCCCACAACCAGTTGTTGTTTTTTTTTTATTTATTCTATTACCATGAATAATTTATATATGCAGAACTAATGCCGTATATCAATTAAAAAAACTCTGTATAGTTAAAATTTATATAGTCTGCATTGAAATTTAAAATATCTTTCAAAGGTCTAGAGTCAGGGTTTGCAGTTAATTTCTCAACCCATTGTCGAAACCTTCGTGGTAAATCATTTTCAATAACCTCCAATGGATATGTAGTTTGTACTATTGCAATAAAATAATCAGAAGCTCTAAAGTCATCATCAAATTCATCTTTTACATTTAAAAATCTCCAATGCTCATTATCTAATAAATCTGTACATAATTTATTGTATAATTTTTTTTGAGTTTGGGCGAATTGTATCTGAATTCAATAAATTTTGTGTTATTGAATTCGTCGAAACATTGCTTGCATCCATAACTGCACCAGCGCCAAACTAAAACAGTTAATCTTTCATATATTTGTAGCCTCTTGCTTTTTAAATTGCATTTCATAAAGAGCTTTATATTGCCCGTTTTCGATTTGCATTAATTCATCGTGAGCTCCAAGCTCTACCAATTCACCTTCATTAATAACGGCAATTTTGTCTGCATTTTGGACAGTTGATAATCTATGAGCTATTACAAATACAGTTTTATCTTTCATCAAGTTATCAATCGCTTTTTGAACAATAGCTTCAGCTTTGTTATCTAATGCAGATGTTGCTTCATCTAAAATAATTATTGGAGCATCTTTTAAAAATGCACGAGCAATAGCAATGCGCTGTTTTTGGCCACCAGAAAGTAAAGTTCCTCTTTCGCCAACTTGTGTATTCATACCGTCTTTTAATTCACTGATAAAATCTTCAAGATAAGCCATTTTTACTGCTTTCTTCAAATCTTCTTCTGTTGCATTTTCGTTTCCCAATAAAATATTTTCTTTTATTGTTCCAGAAAATAGGAAATTATCTTGGAATACAACTGCAATATTTTGGTGCAAGCTATCCAAAGTATATTTTCTAATATCAATGTCATCTATCATAATTGAACCTGAATTTATATCGTAAAATCGTGGTAATAAACTTACAATTGTGGATTTACCACCTCCTGAATTACCAACCAATGCAATTGTTTGACTTTTATCAACTGACAAATTTAAATTTTTCAAAACTGGACGGTTTTTTACATATTCAAAATTTACATTATTAAATTCAATTTTATTATTTATGGTATTTAATTCTATTGCATTTTCATCATCTTTAATTTTAGGCTCTAAATTTAATATTGAAAAAACTCTTTCGATTGCTAAAAATGAAAATTGAACTGCATTGAAATTATTTCCAAGGTTCTTTATTGGCGTATATAGCATTATTAAAGCAGTTATGAATGAAACAAAATTTCCACTTGTAATTTGATTTGTTAAAATCAAATGGCTACCATATCCAATAGCAAGACCAATACCTATTGAAACAATAACATGCATCATTGGAGATAACCAAGATGTCCTTTGAACTAATTTAATTTTTAAATCAAAAATATTATTTAAAACATTTTTAAATTTAAATTCTTGTTTTCTTTTTAAATTGTAAGCTGTTATTGTTTTATTTCCTGCAAAACTTTCATTATAAGAAGATATAACTGCAGATGTAACTGATACAGATTTATCAATTACACTTTTTATTCTTTTTTGAATACTTGCAATTGGCAAAAAAGCACAACCTAAAACCACGGTTGCAATTAATGCTAATTGCCAAGAATTATAAAACAAAACTCCAATTAAAGATAATGAAGAAAATAATCTTGAAACAAAAGTTTTTAAATTATCTAATAAACCTGCACAAGCTGTATCGGCATCATTGTTAAATCTGAATACTATATCTCCTGATTTTTTCTTATCAAAATACGCAGTCTCAAAAGTGAGCATTTTTTTATAAAGAGTAAATTTTAAATCATTAGTTATTTTTCCACCAACCCATGTATTTACATAAGTTGCTAAATAATTTAAAATACCTTGAATTGACGTAAAAGCAACAATTCCAAATGGAATATACCAAGGCGATTGCACAGTTTTTTCTACCATTACTAAATCCATATAAGGCTTTAAAGATAGAGCAATAACTGCGTCCAGTGAACCTATTGGAATACAAATTAAGACTGCAAGTAATGCTCTAAACCAGTATGGTTTAACATATGGAAGTATTCTGGAATAATTAATATATTCTCGGCTTGTTGTAAACCACTCTTTTAAATTTTTAGGTCTTATAGCCTTTTTATTAATAATTCCAGAAAAAGACAATAAGTTTTTATCCTCTTGTATTAATCCTTCAAACCAATATGGGCAATTTTTAAAATAAATGGTGTATCTAGTGTCATATTTCTTTTTTACAAGATTTACTAATTTATTCAATGCACTGGGAGAAATATTAAAGCCATTAAAATCAATTGTTAAATCATAGTTATAAATGCCAAAAGTTTTAATTATTGGTATAGTTAAAGTATTTTTTTCTTCTCTGATTTTTATATATGTATTTTTTTTATCAAATTTAATAATAGGGTTGATATACTTTAACCAAGAAACATTTAATTTTGGGAATTGTATTTTATGTATTGCCTCATGAATATCAAGATATGGTATATCGGTAAAATCTTTTGCCTTTTGATGCTTTTTTATTACAAATAGATCATATCCTACAGGCAAATCTATCCCTCCATATTCGCAACCTAATAAATATCGTTCATTTTCATTAACTAAAACATTCAGATATTTTGTATCACAGTGAGTCTTTACAAATTTTAGCTCTTCGTATTTTAATAAAATTTCTTTTAGGTTTAAAATATCTTCAGAATTTTTTAAAAGGGTTCTTGTCGATAATATATCTGGGCAACGTTGTTTGATAAGAGCATCAATTAAATTGTTTATTAAAGTTTCATCTATTTTTTTTGTATAACTTTGTTCAATAATAATATCAGAAAAAGTCGCAAATAATGAATTGTCATTTATATTCATTCTTTTTGCATTTTCAAAGTACTTATATATGACATAAAAAACATTACTCACTTCACCATAATTTATTGG